>CAZBWP010000166.1:0-5762 GCA_964495295.1 uncultured Rhodospirillaceae bacterium
TCAGCGCCGCGGCGACCGACACCAGCTGCTTCGGCGAGACGTCGATGAAGTCGATGGTGTCCTTCATCGACATCATGTACTCGCCGCCCTTGCGGCAGGAGATCAGGTCCTCGACGAACTTGCCGTTCTTGTCGAGCTCGGCGTTCGCCTGGGCGATGGTGTAGCGGCCTTCCTCCATGGCGGAGAGATAGCGCACCTCATCCGTCACCTTGCCGTTCTCGACCTTGCGGTAAGGGCTCTCGATGAAACCGTACTGGTTGATCCGCGCGAAGGTGGCCAGCGAATTGATGAGGCCGATGTTCGGGCCTTCCGGCGTCTCGATGGGGCAGATGCGGCCGTAGTGAGTCGGGTGGACGTCGCGCACCTCGAAGCCGGCGCGCTCGCGGGTCAGGCCGCCCGGACCGAGCGCCGACAGCCGCCGCTTGTGCGTCACCTCGGAGAGCGGGTTGGTCTGATCCATGAACTGGCTGAGCTGCGACGAGCCGAAGAATTCGCGCACCGACGCCGACGCCGGTTTGGCGTTGATCAGTTCCTGCGGCATCACCGTGTCGATGTCGACCGAGCTCATGCGCTCCCGGACCGCGCGTTCCATCCGCAGCAGGCCGACCCGATACTGGTTTTCCATCAGCTCGCCGACCGAGCGCACGCGACGGTTGCCGAGGTGGTCGATGTCGTCGACCTCGCCGCGCCCGTCCTTCAGGTTGACCAGCGTCTTGACGACGGCGAGGATGTCCTCGCGACGCAGGATGCGGATCGTGTCCTCGGTCTCGAAGCCGAGCCGCGCATTCATCTTGACCCGGCCGACCGCCGAAAGATCGTAGCGCTCGGCATCGAAGAACAGGCCGTTGAACATGGTGTCCGCGGTCTCAAGGGTCGGCGGCTCACCCGGGCGCATGACCCGGTAGATGTCGAACAGGGCCTCGTCGCGCGACGTGTTGCGGTCGACCGCGAGCGTGTTGCGGATGTACGGGCCGACGTTGATGTGATCGATCGCCAGCGTGCGGATCTCGTGGATGCCGGCTTCATTGAGCACGGCCATCGCCTGCTCGGTGATTTCATCGCCGGCCTCGACGTAGATGCGGCCCGATGCCTCGTCGATCAGGTCCTCGGCGACATAGCGTCCGAGCAGTTCCTCGTCGGGCACGAACGTCTCGTTGAGTCCCGAGTCATTGAGTTGGCGCAGCAGCTTCGGCGTGAGCTTGGTTCCCGCCTGCGCCACCGTTTCGCCGGTCCGGGCGTCGATCAGGTCGTTCACCAGCTTGACGCCGCGCATGCGCTCGGGCCGGAACGCCGTCTTCCAGCCCTGCTCCGCCTTGCTGAACACCACCTTGTCGTAAAAGTAGTCAAGGATCGCCTCCGGCGACATGCCGGTGATCTCGGTGGGGTCGACGGAACGGCTCTCGGCCGCGCGCGCAACGCGGAGTTGGGCGCTCTCGGCACTGTCCAGGGCCATCAGCAGGGTCGTCACCGGCAGCTTGCGGCGCCGGTCGATGCGCACGTAGACGAGGTCCTTGGCGTCGAACTCGAAGTCCAGCCACGAGCCGCGGTAGGGAATCACCCGCGCGGCATAGAGATATTTGCCGGATGCGTGCGTCTTGCCCTTGTCGTGATCGAAGAACACGCCGGGCGAGCGATGCATCTGCGAGACGATGACGCGCTCGGTGCCATTGATGATGAACGTGCCGTTCTCGGTCATCAGCGGCATGTCGCCCATGTAGACGTCCTGCTCCTTGATGTCGCGGACGGACCGGGCGCCGGTTTCCTCGTCGATGTCCCAGACGACGAGGCGCAGGGTCACCTTCAGCGGCGCGGAATAGGTCATGCCGCGCTGCTGGCATTCCTCGACGTCGTACTTCGGCTCGTCGAATTCATAGCGCACAAATTCGAGGGTGCCGCGCTCGGAGAAGTCGTTGATCGGAAACACCGACTTGAACGCTTCCTGCAGGCCGATCTCTTCCCGTTGCTCATCGGAGATGGTCCGCTGCAGGAACTGCTCGTAGGATGACTTCTGAACCTCGATCAGGTTCGGCATCGGCACGGCCGCGGAGATACGTCCGAAATTCTTCCGAACGCTCTTGCGCCCGAGGAAGGTATTGGCCATCAAGGCTCCTCGCTCGTCAGGGTTGGCCGCTTGTTGGGGTGCCGCTGCGGCACGCGGTCCAATATAAAAATCCAGCACAAGCCCTCTCCCCGAACGTGATCGGTTCGGAGGGAGGACCGCGCTGTTACGGCATCCACTGTCCCGGCCGCGGTGAAGCCAATGCGGGCGGATGCGAGGGGCGTTCCGATGATCGCGGTCACCATGCTGGCGTCCGCGCCGGTTGCGCACCGAGTTCGAGATATAGCAGCGGCGCGGCCGCCTGCCAAGCGGCGTCTTCGGCGTTGCCGCTTCAGACGCGCGCGAGGCGACTTGCGGTCACTTGATCTCGACGGTTCCGCCGGCTTCCTCGATCTTCTTCTTGATCGCCTCGGCCTCGTCCTTCTTCACGGCCTCCTTGATCGGCTTCGGCGCGCCTTCGACCAGATCCTTGGCTTCCTTCAGTCCGAGCCCGGTGATCGCCCGCACCTCTTTGATGACATTGATCTTCTTTTCGCCGATCGTGGCCAGGATGACGTCGAACTCGGTCTTCTCTTCCACCGGTTCGGCCGCCTCGCCGGCTGCCGTCGCGCCGGGCATCGCCGCCATGGCCATGGGCATCGCGGCGGCGGCGGTCACGCCCCACTTGTCCTCAAGCATTTTTGCCAGTTCGGCAACTTCCAGAACGGTGAGGCTGGACAGCTCCTCACTCAGCTTTTCGAGATCCGCCATGGTTTTCGTCTCCTGTCGATCAAACGTCCGCAGCGCGGTCGGGGTGAAAGGGTGAAGTGACGGGTCGGTTCCCCTAAGCGGCTTCCGCCTGCTGCGCCTTGGCGTGGAGGACACCGACCAGCTTCCGCGGCGGCGCCGCCAGGACGCCGACCAGTTTCTGTGCCGGCGCGTTGAGCACGCCGACCGTGTTGACGAGGGGCGCCTTGAGAACGCCGAGCAGCTTGGCCCGCAGCTCTGCGATGGGCGGCATCTTGGCCAGCGCGGCCACGTCTTCCGCTGTGAGCAGCATCGAGCCGAGCGCGCCGCCCAGCAGCACCAGCTTCGGGTTCTTTTTGGCAAAGGCCACGGCCGTTTTGGCCGTGGCGACCGGATCCTGGGCGTAGGCGATGGTCGTCGGGCCGACGAACATGGGGGCCATCGCCGCGAACTTCGTGCCTTCCAGCGCCCGCTTGACCAGGCGGTTCTTCGTAACCTTCACGGCGCCACCGACATCGCGCACTTCCGTCCTGAACGCGTTCAACTGGGTCACCGTCAGACCGGTGTTGTGCGACACGATGACGATCGACGTCTCCTTGAAGACGTCGTTCATCCATTCGACGAACTGTTCCTTTTGCGCACGATCCACCAGGTCTCTCCCGCCGTTTCCATGCGGCGCCCCCCGCTTTGCGGAACGGGCGCGCGACACCACCAGCGCCAAGCCTCCTCAATGGGGAGGCCACAACGCACCGTTTCTGTCCGAGGGAAGAGGGCAGCGCCACCGACCCCATGGGCCGGGCGCATCACGAACGACACGTTCGCCCCCGTCTGCGCAGGATCCTTTAAACCGCCTCGGTCGATTGTGGCCGTGCGCGGTGCCTGCGGTCTCGGACAGGTTGGACCCGTAAGGGCCCGAACAAACGGATCGCGCCCCTGCGTCGGCAGGGGCGCGAATCCATCACCTACTGTGTAACACTCGACAGATCGAGGCGCAACCCCGGACCCATGGTCGAGCTCAGGCTGGCTTGCTGCAGATAGGTGCCCTTGGCACCGCTCGGCTTCGCCTTCACCAGGGCGTCGATGAAGGCGCGAACGTTGGCGGCGAGTTCCTCGGGCGTGAAGCTCGCCTTGCCGATGCCGCCGTGCACCTGGCCGGCCTTTTCCACACGGAACTGGATCTGCCCACCCTTGGCGTCTTGCACGGCCTTGGCCACGTCGGGCGTGACCGTCCCGAGCTTCGGGTTCGGCATCAGCCCGCGGGGGCCGAGAATCTTGCCGAGGCGGCCGACGATGGCCATCATGTCCGGCGTCGCGATGCAGCGGTCGAAGTCCATCTGGCCGCCCTGGATCCGTTCGGCCAAGTCCTCGGCGCCGACGATGTCCGCGCCGGCCGCCTTCGCTGCCTCGGCCTTGTCGCCCTTGGCGAACACGGCGACCCGAACCTTCTTGCCCGTGCCGTTCGGCAGGGAGACCACACCGCGCACCATCTGATCGGCGTGCCGCGGGTCGACGCCGAGCGACACGGCGATTTCGACGGTTTCATCGAACTTTGCCTGGGCGTTCTGCTTGACCAGGCGGATCGCTTCGTCCAGCGCATAGGCGCGTTCCCGGTCGATCGACGCGTAGCCGGAGCGCAATCGTTTTCCCTTGTTTGCCATCGTGCTACTCCACCACGTCGATGCCCATGGACCGGGCCGAGCCCCGCACCATCGACATCGCTCCGTCCAGGTCCTTGGCGTTGAGATCCGCCATCTTCGTCTCGGCGATCTCGCGCACCTGGGTCTCGGTCACGGTTCCGGCCTTCGCCCGCACGTTCGTGGGACTGCCCTTGTCGGTGCCCGCCGCCTTCTTGAGCATGTAGCTCACGGGCGGCAGCTTGGTGATGAACGAGAAGGAGCGGTCGCCATACGCGGTGATCACACACGGGATCGGCGTCCCGGGCTCCAGGTTCTGCGTCTTCGCGTTGAACGCCTTGCAGAACTCCATGATGTTCAGTCCGCGCTGACCCAGTGCCGGGCCGATCGGCGGCGACGGGTTGGCTTGCCCCGCCTTCACCTGCAGCTTGATGTAGCCAACGATCTTCTTTGCCATTTCTCACCTCAGTCCGTCGTGGAACCCGAGGGCGCGGTGCGGCCATGGCGGGCCTCCCGCGCCGTTGCAGAGGACGCCGGCCGACGGCCGGCGCCCGGTCACAGCTTCTCCACCTGGGAGTACTCCAGTTCGACCGGCGTCGACCGGCCGAAAATCGACACGGCCACCTTCAGCCGTGCACGTTCCTCGTCGACTTCCTCGACAAGTCCGTTGAACGAGGTGAACGGGCCGTCGCAGACCCGCACCTGCTCGCCGATCTCGAACACCACCGACGGCTTCGGCCGGTCGATGCCCTCCTGAACCTGCTGCATGATGCGGCTGGCCTCGGCGTCGCTGATCGGCGTCGGGCGGCCGCGTCCGCCGAGAAACCCGGTCACCTTCGGCGTATTCTTCACTAAATGCCATGTGTCGTCGGTCATGTCCATCTTGACCAGGACATACCCGGGAAAGAACTTGCGCTCGGAACTCACCTTGGCGCCGCGGCGCACCTCGATGACTTCTTCCATCGGGACCAGAACCTGCTCAATCAGGTCGGACTGACCGGACTGCCGCGCCTGCTCCTCAATCGACTGCGCAACCTTACGCTCGAAGCCGGAATAGACATGAATCACGTACCAGTGCGCCGCCATCGCCGTCAGCCTCCGACGCCAAGGAAAAACTTGACGCCCATCGCCAACAGGTAGTCGACGAGCAGAAAGAACAGCGCCGCAACGACCACCATGAGCAGAACCATGCCGGTGGAAATGGTCGTCTCGCGCCGCGTCGGCCAGGTCACCTTGGAGGCTTCCTGGCGCACCTCGCGGAAAAATTGAACGATGTTTGTGCGCGCCATGGGTCACTAACGGGGGAGAGAGTGGCAGGGGCAGCAGGATTCGAACCCGCGACC
>CAZBWP010000167.1:0-5752 GCA_964495295.1 uncultured Rhodospirillaceae bacterium
TCGCCCGGGCAGGCCTCGATGCGGATGTCGTCAACCGCCATCATCGTCCCATCGGTAGCCGATGCCTCGCAGCAGCGCCGCCGTTTCGAACAGCGGCAGTCCCACGACGTTGCTGTAGGAGCCCGCGAGCCAGCGGACGAAGGCGGCGGCGCGCCCCTGGATTGCGTAGGCCCCGGCCTTGCCCTGCCATTCGCCGCTCCGCAGGTAGGCGTCGATCTCCGCCGGCTCCAGCCGCTTGAAGGCAACGGCCGTAACCACCACCCGGCTCACCACCCGGCCATCGGGGGCGGCGACCGCGATGCCGCCGAACACGCGATGGCGGCGTCCCGACAGCAGCGCGAGGAAGCGGCGGGCCTCGGCGGCATCATCGGTCTTGGCGAGCACCCGCCGGCCGCAGGCGACGACGGTATCGGCGCCGAGCACCATGGCGTCCGGCCGGACGGCCACGACGGCGGCCGCCTTGGCGGCGGCGAGCCTGAGGGCGAGGTTCGTCGGCAGCTCCCGCGGGCGCGGGCGTTCGTCGATGTCGGCGGGAAGGATGGCGTCCGGCACGATGCCGATCTGGCGCAGCAGATCCGTGCGCCGCGGCGAGGCGGAGGCGAGAACGAGCGGGGGCCGTGGCAAGCGGCTACTTGAAGCGGAAGGTGATGCGGCCCTTGGTCAGATCGTACGGTGTCAGTTCCACGTTGACCCGATCACCGGCGAGAACACGAATCCGGTTTTTGCGCATGCGGCCGGCGGTGTGCGCGAGAACCTCGTGATTGTTGTCCAGCTTGACGCGAAACATGGCGTTGGGCAGCAGCTCGGTAACGACGCCCTGGAACTCGATGATTTCCTCTTTCGACACGGTGTCTCCCGACCCTAAATAAAATAAAGAGGTCTCTAAATGACCGCGGGGATCGGTCCGGTCAAGGCCTTTCCCGGACACGGGAGGGGACTTCCGGCAGGGCTTCCCTCAGAGGCCGCCCATTCGCGGTACGGGGAAGTGCGTGCGGATGCGCCGCATCAGGTCGTCCCGCACCATCCGGTAGGCGTCCAGGCGCGTCTCCCGGTTGCCTTCGACGATGCTGGGATCCAGCGTGTTCCACAGGATCACGTCGCACGACATCGCTCGCGTCATCTCGACGGCGCGGTGCTGCGCCTCCGGCGACAGCGACACCACCAGATCGAAGGACTCGTCCTCCAGGTCGTCGAAGCCCTTGGGTCGGTGGCGCGCGATATCGATACCGATCTCGTCCATCACCTGCACGGCGAAGCCGTCGATCGCGCCCGGGCGAACACCGACCGAGTCGACGAACACGCGCTGGCGGTGCAGGTGCTTCAGGATCCCCTCGGCCATCGGCGAGCGGATCGCATTGTGCGTGCAGGCGAACAGCACGGCGCGCGGCATTTCGGCCATTGCCCGCGTCAGCCCCGGATGTGCAGCACGCAGATCAGCGTGAACAGGCGCCGGGCGGTGTCGGTGTCCATTTCCACCTTGTCCCGCAGTCGCTCGCGCAGCAGTTCCGCCCCCTCGTTGTGCAGGCCGCGCCGCCCCATGTCGATGGCTTCGATGCGGCTTGGCGAGGCGGTGCGGATCGACTTGTAGTAGCTGTCGCAGACCAGGAAGTAGTCCTTGACGATGCGCCGCAGCTCCTGCAGCGGCAGGTTGAACCGGGTCAGGGGCTGGTCTTGCGCATCGCGCACATCGAAGACCAGCCGCGCGCCGTCCAGCGTCAAATGCAGATGATAGGGGCCGGGAAAGTCGCCCACCGGCACGAACTGGTTCTCTTCGAGCAGCGCGAACAGGGCGGTGCGGCGCTCGTGCTCGACCTGCGGGCTCAGCCGCACGCGCGCCGGCTCGTCAAGCATCACCCTGGCGATCCGTTGGGCGTCGACGCAGCGGGGCTCGGGCACGGCGCCTCAGGGCGACCGTGGACGGTTGAGGCGGATAGCCACCGATCGCGCGTGGGCGCCCAGTCCCTCGGCTTCGGCCAGGGCGATCGCCGCCGGGCCGATGGCCGCCAGCCCGCCCGGCGTGCAGCCGACCAGCGTCGTCCGCTTGACGAAGTCGAGGACGCCGAGACCGGACGAAAAACGCGCACTGCGCGACGTCGGCAGCACATGGTTCGGCCCGGCGACGTAATCGCCGATGGCTTCCGGGGTCAAACGGCCGAGAAACACCGCGCCGGCGTTGTGAACTTGGTTGAACAACGCTTCCGGATCGGCGGTTGCCAGTTGCAGGTGTTCCGGGGCGATCCGGTCGATCAGCGCCGGGGCTTGGTCGAGATGCTCGACGACGATGACCAAGCCGTTGTCGCGCCAACTCGCTTCGGCGATGGCGCGCCGCTCCAGGGTCGCCAGGTGATCCGTGACCGCGGCGGTCACGGCGTCGGCGAGGCCGGCGTCGTCGGTGATCAGGATCGACTGGGCGGCGGGGTCGTGCTCGGCCTGGGCCAGCAGGTCGACGGCGATCCAGGACGGATCGGCTCCGGCGTCGGCGACCACCAGCACCTCGGACGGACCGGCGATCATGTCGATGCCGACCGTGCCGAACACCCGGCGCTTGGCGGCGGCGACGTAGGCGTTGCCCGGACCGACGATCTTGTCGACCGGCCGGATGGTTTGCGTGCCGTAGGCCAGCGCGCCGATCGCCTGGGCGCCGCCGATGCGGAAGATCTCGTCGACGCCGGCGATGCGAGCCGCGGTCAGCACCAGCGGATTGATCACCCCGCGCGGCGTCGGCACCACCATGGTGAGCCGGCGGACACCTGCCACCTTGGCCGGCAGGGCGTTCATCAGCACCGAGGACGGGTAGGCGGCGGTGCCACCGGGCACGTAGAGGCCGGCGGCGTCGATCGGCGTCCAGCGCCAGCCGACGCGCACACCCGCGCTGTCCTCGATGTCCAGGTCCTCGGGCCGCTGGCGGGCATGAAAGTCGCGGATGCGCCGGGCCGCCAGGTCGAGCGCCGAGCGGGCGTCGCGGTCGCAGGCGTTGACGGCGGCATCGATCTCGGCGTCGGTGATGCGCAGCCGGTCCGCCGTCAGCTTCAGATCGTCGAAACGGCGGGTGTACTTGATCAGCGCCGCGTCGCCGCGCTCCCGCACGTCGTTGAGGATCGCCGCCACCACCCGGTCGACGTCCTCCACCGTCGCCTGCCGGCGATCGAGGGCGGCGGCGAAGCGCCGCTCGAACGCCGCCTCGCGCAGGTCAAGCCGCGCGGGCATCGACAGCCTCGCGGAACCGCTCGATCCAGGCGCCCATCTGGGCGGGGCGCGTCTTCCAGGCGGTTCGGTTGACGCACAGCCGGGCGCTGACCTCGGCGATCGTCTCGATCTCCACCAGCCCGTTGGCGCGCAGCGTCGCCCCCGACGACACCAGGTCGACGATCCGGCGGCACAGCCCCAGCGCCGGCGCCAGTTCGATGGCGCCCGAGAGGCGCACGCATTCCGCCTGCACGCCGCGGGCGGCGAAATGTCGCCGTGTCGTCTCCGGATACTTGGTGGCGACGCGGACGTGGCTCCAGGCGCGGGGATCGTCGTCGGCGGCGGTTTCGGCGGGCTCGGCCACGGCCATGCGGCAATGGCCGACGTCCAGGTCGACCGGGGCGTAGATCTCGCCGTAGTCGAATTCCATCAGCACGTCGCTGCCGACGACGCCGAAATGCGCGGCGCCGAAGGCAACGAACGTCGCCACGTCGAAGCTGCGCACCCGGACGATGTCGAGCCCCGGCACGTTGGTGGCAAAGCGCAGCTTGCGGCTCTCCGGGTCGGCGAACTCCGTCTCCGGCGCGATGCCCACGCGATCCAGCAGCGGCGCGAGGTCGTCGAGAATGCGGCCCTTGGGCAGGGCGAGAATCAACGAGGTGTCGGCGGTCACGGGCAGGTCCTCCTGAGCGCTTACTTATCCGCCCCCGGCGGCGTGCGCCAGTCCGCGCCGGTCCGGTCGGCGGATTGACCAGCCGCGCCCCCGCCCGTTTTGCAGGCGGCCGGTCGCGAGCCTAATCGTTCAGGCGTTCGATGTCGGCGCCGCAGGCGGCGAGCTTCGCCTCGATCCGCTCGTAGCCGCGGTCCAGATGATAGACGCGGTTGATGATCGTCTCGCCCTCGGCGGCGAGGCCGGCCAGCACCAGTGACACCGAAGCGCGCAGGTCGGTCGCCATCACCGGCGCGCCGGAGAGCCGGGGGACGCCGCGCACGATCGCCGAGGCGCCGTGGACGTTGATGTCGGCACCCATCCGGCACAGTTCCGGCACGTGCATGAAGCGGTTCTCGAACACCGTTTCGGTGATCATCGCCGCCCCGTGCGCCGTCGTCATCAGCGCCATCACCTGGGCCTGCATGTCCGTCGGGAAGCCCGGATAGGGCTCGGTCATCACGTCGACGCCGCGCACCGGACCGTTCCGCCGGGCGACCCGGAGTCCGCCGGCGACCACGCGCACCTCGCCGCCGGCGGCGGTGAGCACGTCGTCCACCGCCTCCATCAGCTCGGCCCGGGCGCCGGTGAGCTCCAGTTCGCCGCCGGTCATCACCGCGGCGACGGCATAGGTGGCGGCCTCGATGCGGTCGGGCACCACGGCGTGGATCGTGCCGTGCAGGCTCTCGACGCCGCGAATGCGCAGGGTGCCCGTGCCGATGCCGTCGATCTCGGCGCCCATGGCGACGAGGCAGTGGGCGAGGTCGGAGACCTCGGGCTCGCGCGCGGCATTGGCGAGCACCGTCTCGCCCCGGGCCAGCACCGCGGCCATCAGCAGGTTCTCGGTGCCGCCGACGGTAACCGTCGGAAAGATGATGGACGCGCCCGTCAGGCCGTGCGGCGCCCGCGCCGTGACGTAGCCCTCCGTCAGTTCGATCTCGGCGCCCAGCTGGGCCAGTGCCTTCAGGTGCAGGTCGATGGGCCGGGTGCCGATGGCGCAGCCGCCGGGCAGCGACACCCGCGCCCGGCCGCAGCGGACCAGCAGCGGGCCGAGCACCAGCACCGAGGCGCGCATCTTGCGCACCAGGTCGTAGGGCGCGGTGGTGTCGTTGATCGTGCCGGCATCGAGGCTGACGGTATCGCCGTCGCGGTGGATCGTGACGCCCAGTTCGGCCAGCAGCCGCGCCATGGTGGCGATGTCGGCCAGGTCCGGCACCCGCTCCAGGGTCAGCGGCGTGTCGGCCAACAGACTGGCGGCCATCAGCGGCAGCGCCGCGTTCTTGGCGCCGGTCACGGATACGGTGCCGGCGAGCGGCCGGCCGCCGCGGATGCGGATGCGGTCCATGCGGATCCTTTCGGGTCGGGCAACCGCGGCGCTACCCGCGAAACCGGGCGGTTTCAGGGCGGCGCGAAGAGTGCCGCGCGCGATCGCGACAAAAGCTGCTTTTACCGCCGGGTGGGGGCCGCCGCAAGCGACGGGCGCCGACGGCTCATTGGTCCCCGTTCGGCGGGCAACCGCCGGCGGCTTGAACGTCCTGCTCCGGCGTCTCGCCATCCCCGCGGGCGCGCGCCTGAGCCTTGCGGCGCTTCAGGTTGTCGCGCAGCGCCCGGGCCAGCCGCTCCGCGCGGTCGCCCGGTGGCGATTCGGCTGCTGGCGGCGGTGGCTTGCCCGGATGTGACGCATGCATGGCCTGAGCATCGGCGCCGACGGGGCCTCTCGTCAAGGCGGTCTTGCCAGCATCCCGGCGGCATGGCATGGTCCGCCCGTGCCTCCGACGCTGCCGCCGTAGCTCAGGGGTAGAGCACACCCTTGGTAAGGGTGGGGTCGAGTGTTCAATTCACTCCGGCGGCACCATT
>CAZBWP010000168.1:0-5746 GCA_964495295.1 uncultured Rhodospirillaceae bacterium
GCCGGACGAGCCGTCGGTGCTGGGCGAGGCGCTGAACGAGGTGTTCGTGCCGCTGTTGATCCAGCAGTTCCCGGAGATCGTCGACTTCTGGCTGCCGCCCGAGGGCTGCTCCTACCGCGTCGCCGTGGTCGCCATGAAGAAGGCGTATCCGGGCCACGCCAAGCGGGTGATGATGGGCGTGTGGTCCTATCTGCGGCAGTTCATGTACACCAAGTTCGTCATCGTCGTGGACGCCGACATGAACGCCCGCGACTGGAACGACGTGATCTGGGCGATCTCCACCAACGTCGATCCGGCGCGCGACGTGACGATGATCGAACGCACGCCCATCGACTATCTGGACTTCGCCTCGCCGGAGTCGGGGCTCGGCAGCAAGATGGGGATCGACGCGACGGCGAAGATCCCGCCGGAGACGCACCGGGACTGGGGCCGGCGCATCCGCATGACCGACGACATCATCCAGAAGGTGACCGACACTTGGCCGCGCTACGGCCTGCCCGGCAAGGGCGAGGCGATCTGGTAGGCGGGGTGGGCGGCGGGCGTCAGAGGCGTTCGGAGAGCCAGATGGCGGCGCGCGAGCCGGCCTTGACGATCTCCGTCAGCGGCCGGTAGGCGGGCGACAGGCGCGATCCGTGGGCGATGGCGGTGGCGCCGTGCTCGACCTCGTCCAGCCGGTATTCCTCGCAGAGGGCGCGCAGTTCGGCCTCGTCGTCGCCGAGGAGGGCGACCTGGCTCGCGTAGTGCTCGTCGATCACCTCTTCCACCGCCTCGGTGCAGGCCATCGCCGCCTTCTCGCCGAGCAGCGCCGTCGCCGCGCCGAGGGCGAAGCCGGCCACATGCCAGACGGGTTGCAGCGCCGTCGGCCGCACCTGGCGCTCGCCCACCAGCCGGGTGAAGCGGGCCAGGTGCTCACGCTCCTTCGCCGCCATCTCGCGGATCACCGGCGCCGCCGGCGTGCGGCCGAGCACCGCGAGTTGCCCCTCGTAGATGCGCACGGCGCCATATTCGCCGGCGTGATCGACGCGGATGATGCGGTCGATGAGCTGGGCGCGGGTGGGGTCGCCCGGCAACCGCCGCCGCGGGGTCGTGGTGTTGGTGGTCATGCGGGAGATCCTCGTGTCATCCGGGCGCGGCCGACCAGCGTCGCCGCGGCCAGAACCAGGGAGCCAATGGCGTTGAAGCCGGCCATGGACAGCCCGAACAGCCGCCAATCCACCTCGTCGCAGGGCTTCGGCGGCTTGGCGGCGAGCTGGCGCTGAACGTCGTCGGGGGTCAGCGGCGTATCGAGAAAGGCATCGCCTTCGGCGGGGGCGCAGCCGGGAATCGCCGTCTCCCACCAGTGCTCCTCGACGCCGACGTGATAGAAGGCGACGGCCGCGCCGGCGAGCAAGACGGCGGCGGCGACGCCGACCAGCACCCGTCGCGCCGTGATCCCGGGAACGACCAGGGCGAGGCCGCCGAGGACGGCGACGGCCCCGTAGGGCACGCGCTGCCAGAGGCACAGAACGCACGGCTCGAGACCGAAGACGTGCTGGGCGATCAGTGCGGCCACCAGCCCGCCGACGCCGACGGCAACCAGGGCGATCGGGACGATGCGGCTCAGGGATGCGCCATCCAGGGGGAGGGGGATGCCGACGCGTGTCATGCGTCAGAATATAAAGGCCTTCGATCCCGCCGGCCAGGGACCGATCTGGCTACCAGAGGTATCGGATGACCAGGAAGCCGCCCAACAGCAGCACAAAGAACAGGGTGGTGAGCAGCGCCAGGTTCGCCTCGAGGAACCTGCGGATCGGCGGCCCGAACCACCAGAGCAGGCCGGCAACCAGGAAGAACCGCAGGCCGCGCGACAGCACCGAGGCGACGATGAACGTGGCGAAGTCCAGGGTGAAGACACCGCTGGCGATGGTGATCACCTTGTAGGGGAACGGCGTCAGGCCGGCGCCGAAGACGATCCACGACCCCCATTCCGCGTAGCCGGCCTGGAACTCGCCGTACTTGCCGGCATAGCCGTAGACGTCGAGCAGGGGACGGCCGATCTCCTCGAAAAAGAACAGGCCGATCAGGTAGCCGAAGACGCCGCCGGCCACCGAGGCGAGGGTGCAGATGGCGGCATAGAGCCAGGCGCGCTCGCGGCGGGCCAGAACCATGGGAATGAGCAGGGCGTCCGGTGGGATGGGAAACACCGAACTTTCGATGAACGAAATCCCCGCCAACCCCCAGCCGGCATGCCGATGGCCTGCAAGCTGCATCGTCCGGTCGTAAAGCCGTCGAAGCACGGTCGCGGCCTCCTTCGGAACAGGGTGGGGTGGGGCGAGGTTGGGCTGAGCGAGGGAAGGTTGGGCGAGGGAAGGCTGGTCGAGGATGGGGCAGGGGACGCCGAACGGCGACCCGCCGCCGTGCTGCCGGTCGAAGAAGGACGAGTCAGGTGGAACCGGTTGGCGCGAACCGCGCCAGCCGGATCAGGATGCGTTGGCCTCGAACCGGGTCGGCGGACCGAGTTCGGCAAACTTGAACAGCCGGAACGCCCGCTGACCGTTGAAATCGAGAACGCGCAGTTCGTCCCGCTCGTGCGTGTCATGCTCGACCGTCGTGAAATGCCGGCCGTACCGCTCCTTCGCCACATCGTAGGGGATTTCGTAGGCGATGAACTTGTCGATCCCCTTCGATGCCAGCGCCCGCAACAGGACTGGAGACGTTGCCGATTCCGAATTGGTCATAATGACCATTGGACCCCCAGCGGTAAGGAGTAACATAACTTTCATAGTTGACCTGACCCCTTGATTCGAATTGCGAATGCCTCATGTCCGCCGCGGCTATAGCACAGCCAGTCGGGGAGTGCCATATCCCGATTGAAAGCCTCCCCGCCGCGGTCGCGCGGCTCAGAACTGGTAGCGGCGGAGGATGGTCAAAGCCGAGATCACGCCGACCAGCTTGTTGGTCGCCGGATCGACGACGGGCAGCCGCAGTGCGCCGCGACTCAACAGCCTGAGGGCGTCGGACAACGGCGAGTCGGGCTGCATCAACGGCGTCTCCCGTGTGACGAAATCGCGAACGTGGCGGCCGAGATGCTGCATGATCCGGTCGTCCAGATCGTTGATGCTCTCCAGTTCGGCCTCCTCGCGGGTCTGCGGCGTGTCCTTGTCGTCGGGCAGCAGCAGTTTCGCCAGGATGAACGTGGTCAATTCGCCAACGTAGTGGCCATCGGCATCGGTGACGAGAAGGTGCTGGCGGCGATGCTTGACCATCTGCGCCAATGCCTGGCCGAGGGTCGCGCTGTCGCTGACCTTCGAGAGGGCAGCGTCCGATCTGACCATGAAATGCTTGCACAACATCGCTTTGGCTCTCTCTCCTCGCCCCGGAGGGCCTGGGTCCCGGTGATTCGGATCTCCGGCTCGACAGCCACCCGCGCGACCACGAACACGAAGCGGTTGCCGACGCCCTTCCTCGCCGAGCGGCCCGCGGCGGGTCGCGCCGGCAATGTCGCCGGGTTTGTGCGCGTTTGCAACAGCCGCGTCCGGATAAATGATCCGACGTGACGAGGGCTGGACCGGTGACCCAAACGTGATTAGAAGCGGCGCTCATAAGGCGTCCAACGTCCTGAGACGTCCTGAGTCTGCAGAGCGAGGAGGCCAGTATGATCCCGGGTGCGAACGTCGGTCTCGTGGCAATGATCGCCGCGGGTCTTGGACTTCTCACAGCAACCGCCCTCTACGTCGTTATCCTCGGCAAATCCACGGGGAACGACCGCATTCGGTCGATCGGCGAGCAGATCCATCTGGGCGCGATGACCTATCTGCGCGGCCAGTATCTGAAGATCGCGATCTTCGTCGCGGTCGTCGCGATGCTGCTGACCTTTCAGTACGACGTCGGCATGACCGCGGCGTTCGTCTTCGGCGCGGTGAGCTCCGGCCTGGCCGGGTTCGTCGGCATGAAGGCGGCGACCAAGGCCAACATGCGAACCACGGCGGCGGCGATGGAGAAAGGCGAGCGGGCGGCGCTGAAGGCGGCATTCGACGGCGGCTCCGTCATGGGCATCGCCGTTGCCTCCTTCGGGTTGCTCGGCCTCGGTGGCCTCTATTGGTGGTTCGGCGGCATCGACACCGTGCGCACGCTCTGGGGCTTCTCCATGGGCGCGTCGTCGATCGCCCTGTTCGCCCGCGTCGGCGGCGGCATCTTCACCAAGGCGGCCGATGTCGGCGCCGACCTTGTGGGCAAGGTCGAGGCGGGCATTCCGGAGGACGATCCCCGCAACCCGGGTGTCATCGCCGACAATGTGGGCGACAACGTCGGTGACGTCGCCGGCATGGGCGCGGACATTTTCGAAAGCTTCGTCGGCGCCATGGTCGCCTCGATCACCATCGCCGCGACCATGGCAGCCACGGATGTCCTGGCCATGTTCGGCGGCGACTCGCCGGCCCGGCTGCTCGGGATGACGCCCTACGCCGACATTACCGTCATCGCCGGCGGGGAGATCGAGGCGATCAAGCTGATGCTGATGGCCTTGCCGCTCGCCCTCGGGGTGATCGGTCTGGCGGCATCGCTGATCGGGATTTTCAGCCTGCCCCTGTTCCATCGGTTCGGGCCGGAGAAGGCCATCACCTTCGCCGAGACGACCGCCGCCGGCATCTTCGTCCTGCTGCTCATCGCCTTTCTGGCGGTGTTCGGCTACGGTTTCGGCATCTTCTTCGCGGTTCTCGGCGGCAACGTCGCCGGCATCCTGATCGGCCGCGCCACCTGGTACTACACCTCGTCGCGGCCGGTGCTGCGCGTCGCCAACGCCTCGAAAACCGGACCGGCGACCAACGTCATCACCGGCTTCGCCGTGGGCCTGGAATCGTGCGCCGTGCCGCTGTTGGTGATCGCGGTGACCATCCTTGTCGCCTTCAAGGCGGCCGGGCTCTACGGCATCGCCATCGCCGCCGTCGGCATGCTGGCAACCGCCGGCATGACCATGGCCATCGACGCCGCCGGCCCGGTCTCGGACAACGCCGGCGGCATCGCCGAAATGGCCGAGCTGTCGGAGGAGGTGCGCGTGATCACCGACCGCCTCGACAGCATCGGCAACACCACGGCGGCCACCGGCAAGGGCTTCGCCATCGGCTCGGCGGCGCTGACGGCGTTGGCCCTGTTCGTCGCCTTCAAGCAGGCGGTGGAGCTGGAGAGCGGCCAGCCCTTGCTGCTCGACCTGACCGACCCGCGGGTGGTGATCGGCGCGCTCGCCGGCGCCACGGTGGTGCTGCTGGCGGCGGCGATGACCATGAACTCCGTCGGCAAGGCGGCGGTGGAGATGGTCGAAGAGATCCGCCGGCAGTTCCGTGAAATTCCCGGCCTGCTGCAGGGCATGGCCGAGCCCGACACGGAGCGGTGCGTGCAGATCTCGACCAACGCGGCGCTGCGGGAGATGGTCGCGCCGGGCATTCTGGCCGCGGTCTCGCCGGTGGTGGTCGGCATGTTCATCGGCGCGGAGGCGCTGGGCGGCATGCTGATGGGGGCGCTGGTGGTCGGCGTCTCGATGGCGCTGTTGATGTCCAACGCCGGCGGCGCCTGGGACAACGCCAAGAAGCTCATCGAACGCGGCGATCTCGCCGGCGAGTCCAAGGGCGGCGACGCCCACGCCGCGGCGGTCATCGGCGACACGGTGGGCGATCCGTTCAAGGACACCACCGGGCCGGCCATGAACATCCTGGTCAAGCTGCTGTCCGTGGTGTCGCTGATCCTGGTCCCCTTCGTCGCCTGAGCCCGGCGC
>CAZBWP010000169.1:0-5731 GCA_964495295.1 uncultured Rhodospirillaceae bacterium
ACCGCGCGACCGGCGCCGGCTTCGATCCGCTCCGCCTTCAGGTGCAGGATCTTGCCGTAGCGCGCCGCCCCGCGCGCCACCGCCAGGTCCAGGTCGTCGGTCTCCAGCACCAGCGGCTCGGGCCCGCCGCGCCACGTGCCGAGCAGTCGGCCGAGCCGCCGGCGCAGCGCTTTCGGATAGAGCGCGCCGCCGTTGAACAGCACCGCGTCGACCGGCGGACGGTCGCAGAGGAAGGCGGCGAGATGGCGGGTCACCGCGCTGTCCGCGGCAAACGGCAGCCCCCATTCCTTCAGCGCCGTCTGCCGCTTGCGTGGGGCGTCGTCGGCCTCGCACAGCGGAAAGAAGCCGTCGAACACCAGGGCCTCGATCTCTGCGCGCGTGACCGTCGCCGTCATGGCGCCGGCGAAGACGCTGGAGCCCCGCCCGGCGACCGCCAGGGTCAAGGTCTCGTCGGCCGGGCCCTCCCGCGACAGCACGTCCTCCTTCAGGTCGCGGCAGCGGGCGACCAGCGTCTCCCACTGGGTGCCGGCCAGGCCGCCGCCGGCGGTCAGCCGCGGTTCCACCAGGTGCGCCAGCGCCAGGTCCATGTTGTCGCCGCCGAGGAGCAGGTGGTCGCTGACGGCGACGCGGTTGACGGCGGGCGGGCCGCCGGTGGCCGACGGGCCGATCTCGAACAGGCTGAAGTCCGACGTGCCGCCGCCGATGTCGACGACCAGCACGTGCCGGCTGGCGCCGTCGCCCGGCAGCCGGTTCCACAGGTCGGCCGCCGCGTCGTGCCGTTCCAGCCAGCGATAGAACGCCGCCTGCGGCTCCTCCAGCAGCCGGACGCCCTCCGGATACCCGGCGTCGCCGGCCGCCTCCAGCGTCAGCCGTTGCGCTGCGGCGTCGAAGGAGGCCGGCACCGTGACGGTGATCTGCTGGGCGTTGAAGGCGAAATCCTCGCCCGATGCGGCGAAGCGGGTGTTCCAGGCGCCGCGCAGATAGTTGAGGATCAGCGCGGACGCGTCGACCGGCGAGATCTTGCGTTCGGCGGCGATCTCCTCCGAGCCCCAGGGGAGGAACCTGGCGCGGCGGTCGGCGGCGTGATGGCAGAGCCACGACTTGGCGGAATGGGCAACGCGCGCCGGCGCCTCGGCGGCGCGCTTGCGGGCCAGCCGGCCGACGATCCACGGGCCGAGGGCGCCGCCGCCGGCCCCGATCTCCGCGGCGAGGGCATCATCCGGCAGATAGAGAAACGACGGCAGCGTCGGCGCGTCGGCCAGCCCCCTGACGCTCTCCCATTGCGGCACCTGGAACACCTCGGAGGCGGCGCCGCCGTCCAGCGGCACGAACGCCATGGCCGAGTTGGTCGTGCCGAGGTCGATGCCGATGCTGAACCGGGCGCGTGCCATGGCGCCGCGCGGCTATTCCGTCCGCACGGTGAACTCGACCTTCCAGCGCTGGTTGGAGGTTTCGTGCTTCATCCACAGTTCCAGCTTGCCGAGTTCGGTGATCACCGCGTTGAGCTGCACCGGCACCGCCTGGCCGGCGGGAAAGCCCGCGATGGGCGGCAGGTGCACTTCCAGCATGCTGGTCTCCTCCAGCTCCCGCTCGGCGTTGGCGACGATGTCGCCGGGCCGGTCGCCGCTGCGCACCTCCGAGGCGAAGAAGCGGAACTCCGCCGGCTCGCCGACGACGAGGCCGAAGCGCCGTCCCTCGAGCAGCAGCTCGGAGCCCTCCTCCATGCCCTGCGGCACGACGCAGAGGCCCTTCACCGGCGGCTTGAACCCCGGCACCGCCGGCATCGACGTCTCCAGGCCGATGTAGTAGGAGCGCGCGGCGCCGGCCTTGATGCGCAGCCCCTTGCCCGAGGCGCGGTTGCGACCGTAGATCGCCGCGCCCCGCGCCACCGCCAGGTCGTACTGGGCACCCGCCAGCTCGCGCACCGCTTCGCCGCCGTTCCAGGCGGTGAGCAGGTCGACGATGCGCTGGCGCAGCACCCTGGCATTGAACACACCGCCGTTGAACAGCACCGCGCTCGGCGCGAGGAACGACCTGCCCGCTGCCCGGTCGCCGACCAGCGCCGACAACGCCTGGCTGCCCCGCACGTTGGTCAGGCTGCGCGCGAGGAAGCGCGCCAGGTGCTTGCTGACCACCGGATCGGCGGCGAACGGCAGGCCGAACTCCTGCAGGCCGGCGCGGCGGCCCTCCTGCGGCAGGTCGTCGATCCCGGTCATGGGAAAGAAGCCTTCGAGCAGGACCTGCTCCATGATCTCGCGGTCCATCGTGGTCGACACCGTGCCGGCGAACAGGCTGGAGCCGCGGGACGGCAGCGCGATCGGCACCGTCGCCAGATCGGGATCCTCCAGCAGCGTCACCTTGGCCCGCGCCGCGGCATGGACGAGGGCGAGGAACTGCCAGTCGTCGATGCTCTTGCCCTCGTCCTCCAGCCGCGCGCGCAGCACGTAGGCCAGGGCGAGATCCATGTTGTCGCCGCCAAGCAGGATGTGCTCGCCGACACTGATCCGCTCCAGCGCCAGCTGGCCGGCGGCCTCGGTGACGGCGATCAGGCTGAAGTCCGCCGTGCCGCCGCCGACGTCGCAGACCAGCACGATGTCGCCGGGCGCGATCTGGGCGCGCCAATCCTTCCCCGACTGTGCCGTCCAGGAATAGAAGGCCGCCTGCGGTTCCTCGAGCAGGGTGACGGCGCCGAGCCCCGCCGCCTCGGCGGCCTCCGCCGTCAGCGTGCGCGCCACGTCGTCGAACGACGCCGGCACGGTGAGGACGATCTCCGCCTCGTCCAGGTCCCAGTCCCGCCCCTGCAGCCGCTCGGCGTGCAGGAATCCGTCCTTCAGGTGCTCGAGATAAAGGCGCGAACAGGCCAGCGCCGAGAGGCGTTCGTCCTCGATGTCCGAGGCCCAAGGCAGCGTCGGCTGGCGCGGATCCATGTGCGGGTTGGAGAGCCACGACTTGGCCGACGTGATCAGCCGGTCGGGCACCATCGCCCCGTGGTCGCGGGCGAAATGGCCGATGATGGTCCGGCTTTCGTCGTCATCCACCCGCCACGGCAGCGCCAGCGCGCTGGCCGGAAACTCGTCCGGGTGCGCGAGATAGAGGGCCGACGGCAGGGTTGGCTTCTCGGCGATCTGATTGGGGGCGGTGATCTGGGTGATGTCGACGACGCGCGCGTCGTCGCCGTCCACGTCGGCGAGCGCCAGGGCGCTGTTGGTGGTGCCGAGATCAATGCCGAGACTGAAGCGTTTGGTCATCGGAACAAACCGTCCGGTTTCCTGGTTGACGGGCCATGCAGAGGTGGGACGGACGCTCCCGTCCGTCGAGGCGAGCCGGGGGGCGGCTAGCCGAGATCGACTTCCGCCGGCGCGATGGTCGGCAGGCGGTCGCCCTGCGGCTTCAGCACCCGGGGCAGCTTCACCGACCGCGCGCGCCAGCCGCGGTGCACCAGCTTGCCCTTGAACGGTGCCTCGCCGGTGATCTTGCCGACCAGGCGGTATTCGTCGGCGCCGTAGCCCGCCTGGATGGTCACCAGCGATCCCTCGGCCTCGTCGCGCACGGGCGCGATGTCGGCATGCTCGCGCAGGGCGTCGCGGCAGCCGGCATGGACGACGCGCGCCACGGCGCCCACCTGCTTGTCGTCATAGCGGGTGATGTCCTCCATCAGGAAATCGACGAACCGCCCCTTCTCCTGCAGGATGCCGAGGAAGGTGGCGATCTCCGCCTCCGCCTGGTTGGCGGCAACGGGCGCTGCCGCCGGTTGCGGCGCCTCGGCGCGGACGGGGGCCGCCGTCGGCTTGCCGGTCGGCAGGGCCGCGATCAGCACCACCACCAACCCGGCGGCGGCCAGCGCCGCCAGGGTCAATTCGCGGCCGTGCGGCGCGGCCTCGGGCACGAACGTCGCCACGGCGATCAGCGCCGGGACAACGAGAGCGATCAGCAAGGTCAGAACTTTCATGGTCTCCGCCAGCGTTCTTCTGCGTCTGGGCAACATCGATTGCCTGGGCAAAGGCCACAAAATTCCGCGCATCGCAAGGGTGGAGATGCCCGCGGTCGGCGCCCGAACCGGCGACGCGGCCGGCTGGGCGCCCCTCGCTCACCGCAGGTAGACGGCCTGGAACAGCGCGGTTTCCGTGCCGTCGGCGTCCTTGAGTTCGAGGGCGTTGCCGTTGATGTGCCACGTGGCGGTGCTCGCCAGCGCCTGCGCCAGCCCCCGCTCCAGGGTGTCCAGCGGCGGCGGGCAGGCCATCATCGTCATCGCCGCCTGGCCGAAGGTGATCTTCTCGCCCTCCAGCGTGAAGCCGCCGATCATCTGGTTGCAGCCGACCGTCGCGGCGAAGCGGTCTTCCGCCGCGCGCAGCACCATGTGGGGTTCGCGCCGGCCGTCGACCGGCCCGACCGACTCGCCGGCGAGCCGCACCAGCCGCCAGTAGGTGTTGGTGAGCGCAGCGTCGGTCATCGCCCGCTCGCAGCGATCACCGGGCCAGACGTTGACGAACCGCTCGACGATCACCGCCAGTTCCTCGCCGTCGCCCTCCATCTTCGGGCGCATCCGGATGGCGCCCTCGAACGACGCCATCAACTCGCCGCCGGGCGTTTCGCGCTTCTCCATGTAGGCGCGTTGCAGGGCGAGGAAATCCGCTTCCATGGCAATGGGAAAGGAGCGTCCGCTCAAGCATTCCGTGAGCCTGGCCGCGTCGGCGAAGTAGATCATCATGCCGCGCATGTGCAGCGACAGCTCGGTCGGCGTCAGCGTGCCGTCGCTGACCAGGTCGTAGGGCAGATCGGACTCGATGGGCCGGCCCTCCATGTCCAGCTGGCGCACCCGCTCCGGCCCTTTCACCTCGAACTGCAGCGGCATCTCGCCGCCGCCGTGCAGCACCAGGGCGTGCCGTTCCGGATCCACGTGCCAGCGGCCGATCTCGTCGCGCACCATGTCCCGGTCGACCCATTCGCGCCTGAGGAAGAACACCTGATCCGGCCACAGGTCGAGATGGTGGCGGATCGCCGGGCAGTCGGCGCACGGCAGGTCGCCCTTGAAGGTCGCCGGCAGGCGCAGGCCATGGGCGCCAACGACACCCTCCGGCGCCGCTGCCGCGGCGGGCGGTTCAGCGGCCATCACCGGCGCCGACAGCCCGGCGAGGCAGGCAACAACCAGAATCCAGCGGAACCAACCCATGGCTCGAAGCTCCCCTTCCCATGCGGTGTGCTGATCGTTTGCTAGCCGAAGCCGGGCATTTCGTAAACCGGCCTGATCGCCCCTCCAACACTGCGTTGAGACCAAGGCGAAACCGAGGCCGGTGCGTTCGGATCACAGCGCCATGCTGGGCCGGGCGCTCACCCGTTCATACCAGGCGCGGGCGGATCCGGCGTCTTCGGGCAGCCTGATCTTCAGCCAGCCGGCGAAGTCGACCGTCACCGCCGCCATGATGTCGGCCGCGGTGAAGCGGTCCCCTGTGACATACGGCTTGTCCCGCAGCAGGGTGTCCAGGTGCGCGAGGAAGCGCTGGGTGCGGAGTTTGCCGCGTTCGCTGAGCGCCGGAATCTGGGGGTAACTGTCGGGGCCGGGCAGCGCCCGATCCTTCATCCCGGGGGCGACGTTGCGCAGCGCCTCGGCCGCCGCCAGGAAGCCGTCGATCTCGAAGTGGTAGAGGTGGTCGTCGATGATCGCCTTCTCGGCGGGCGTCGTCCCGAGCAGCGGCGGCTCGGGAAATGCCTCTTCGAGATACCGCCAGCAGCC
>CAZBWP010000170.1:0-5681 GCA_964495295.1 uncultured Rhodospirillaceae bacterium
TCGTCGAACACGACGAAGAGGCGATCCGCAGCGCCGACTACCTGATCGACATGGGGCCGGGCGCGGGGATCCACGGCGGCACCGTCGTCGCCCGCGGCACACCTGAGGAGGTGATGGCCAACCCCGACAGCCTGACCGGCCAGTATCTCACCGGGGTGCGGCGGATCGAGGTGCCGGCGCGGCGGCGGGCGCCGAAGGCGGGCAAGGCGCTGACCGTTGTCGGCGCCGCGGCGAACAATCTGCAGACGATCACGGCCGAGTTCCCGCTCGGCACCTTCACCTGCGTCACGGGAGTTTCCGGCGGCGGCAAGTCGACGCTGGTGATCGAGACCCTCTACAAGGCGCTGGCGCGCCGGCTGCACGGCGCCCGTGAGCACCCGGGCCCGCATGAGCGGATCGACGGCATCGAACTGCTGGACAAGGTGATCGACATCGACCAGTCGCCCATCGGCCGCACGCCGCGCTCCAATCCGGCGACCTACACCGGCGCGTTCACGCCGATCCGCGACTGGTTCGCCAACCTGCCCGAGGCCAAGGTGCGCGGCTACAAGCCTGGCCGCTTCTCGTTCAACGTCAAGGGCGGCCGCTGCGAAGCCTGCCAGGGCGACGGCGTCATCAAGATCGAAATGCACTTCCTCCCCGATGTCTACGTGCAGTGCGACACCTGCCACGGCCAGCGCTACAACCGGGAGACCCTGGAGATCCGCTTCCGCAACAAGTCGATCGCCGACGTGCTCGACATGACGGCCGAGGAAGCGGCGGAGTTCTTCCGGGCGGTGCCGTCGATCCGCGACAAGCTGGTGACGCTGGAACGGGTCGGCCTCGGCTACATTCGCCTTGGCCAACAGGCAACGACGCTGTCGGGCGGCGAGGCCCAGCGCGTCAAACTGGCCAAGGAGCTGTCACGACGCGCCACCGGGCGCACCGTCTACATCCTCGACGAGCCGACCACCGGGCTGCACTATGACGACGTCCGCAAGCTCTTGGAGGTGCTGCACGCCCTCGTCGACACGGGCAACACGGTGATCGTCATCGAGCACAATCTGGAGGTCATCAAGACCGCTGACTGGGTCATCGACCTGGGTCCGGAGGGCGGCGCCGGCGGCGGCCGGATCGTCGCGGCCGGCTCCCCCGAAATGGTCGCGGCGAGCCCGGAGAGCTACACCGGCCAGTATCTCGTCCCCTACCTCCCGAAGGCCCGGGCGAAGCAGCGCGCCTGAGGGATCCCGTATTCAACGCGCGGCCCAGCGCATCGGCCCCGCTGCATCGGTCTGGCGCTTGCGTGCGGGCGATCATCGTGCTGACGTTGCCATCGCGATCCACGCGGATCCCGAGCCAGGGAGGATGCCATGTCGGCTTCGATGACCCCGCCGCCGCGGCTGCACACGGACGATGGCAGCGTGCGGCGAATCGGTGCCGAGATTGAGTTCAGCGCGGTCGACTGCCGGGAAGCGGCCGTGCTCGTGGAGGCCCGGTTCGGCGGCACCATCGAGGAGGAAAGCGCCTGGCGCTTCCGCGTGCGCGACACGGATTTCGGCGACTTCACGGTGGAGCTGGACACCCAGTACGCCCACGCCCACGCCCACGCCGTGGACGAGACGGATCCGTCGGCCTCGGACTTCGAGCGGCGCATCGCCGACACGCTGGATCGCGAAGTCTCGGAGGCGATCGGCGACATCGGCAGCCTGTGGCTGCCGGTGGAGATCGTCGCGCCGCCGGTGCCCCTCGACCGGCTCCCCGAGCTCGACCCGCTGATTACCGATCTGCGTTCGGCCGGCGCGGAAGGCACCGACGACGCGCTGCTCTTCGCCTTCGCGACCCAGCTCAACGTCGAGGTTGCGACGCGGTCCCCCGAGAGTGTGCGCGACTACCTGAAGGCCTACCTGCTTCTGGCCGAGGGCCTGCGGGACGAGATCGAGCCGCGCCTGACGCGGCGGCTGCTGCCATTCGCCAGCCCGTTTCCGCAGGACTACGTGCGGCTGGTGGTCAATCCGGCCTATCGTCCGGACCTCGGCGAGTTGATCGACGACTACCTGGACGCCAATCCGACCCGCAACCGCGAACTCGACATGCTGCCCTTGTTTCTCGATCTGGACCCGGAGCGGGTACGGGCGCGCATCGCGGATGCGCGGGTGCGGGCACGGCCGACCTTTCACTACCGCCTGCCGGACACCCGGCTCAGCGATCCCGACTGGGGCCTGATCACCGAGTGGAACCGCTGGGTCCGAGTCGAGCAGTTGGCCGCGGACCCGGTGGGGCTGGCGGACGCGGGCCGCGCCTATCTCCGCCAGCCGCGGTCGCTGCCGCGGCGTGTCCTCGCCTCCCTGCGCCGCCTGTTCGGGTAGGGTGGCGATGCGGCGCGGGCGCCCGTCGGTCGGCGTCACCACGTCCAGCCGCCGTGGCCGGCTGATGTGGTGGTTCAACCGCTTCGCCTTGTGGCGGGTGGGGGCGCGGGCGGTGCGGTTGCAGCCCCATCGCCACGTCGATCTCGACCACCTGGATGCGCTGGTGCTGGGCGGCGGTGACGACATCGACGCCGAGCTCTACGACGGCGACGTGCGGTTGACGGTGCGCATCGATCCCGAGCGCGATGCCCTGGAGCGGCGCTTGCTGGACGGCGCCACCGGACGCCGCCTGCCGGTGCTGGGCATTTGTCGCGGCTCGCAGATGATCAACATCCATTTCGGTGGCACGTTGCACGGCGACATCCACGCCGTCTACGGCCGGGCGCCGCGCATCCGCACGCCGTTGCCGCGCAAGTGGATCCGGCTGTTGCCCGGCACCCGGCTCGCCGCGATCATCGGCAAGCCGCGCGACCGGGTGAACGCCATCCATCACCAGTCGGTGGCGCGCCTCGGCAAGGGCATCCGCGTCGCCGCCCGCGACGACCACGGCATCGTCCAGGCGATCGAGGCGCCGCACGCCCGCTTTCTGCTCGGCGTCCAGTGGCACCCGGAGTTCCTGATCTTCGATCGCGGTCAGCAGCGCCTCTACCGGGCGCTGGTCGAGGCGGCGCGGGAGCGGCTGGCGGCCAAGGCGTAGGCCCGGCCGCGGCTGGGCCTACGCCTTGGCCGCCAAGCGCAGCAGCCGCTCCAACCCCTCGAGAAAGCGTGACCGATCGGCCTTGGCGAAGGGCTTCGGTCCGCCGCCGCTGGCCAGCGGATTGGCGGCGCGGATGTCCGCCATCAGATCGCGCATGGCCAGTTGATGGCCGATGTTGGCCGGCGTGAACACATCGCCCGCGTGCCGGATGGCCTGCGCGCCCGCCGCGATGCAGCGCGCCGCCAGCGGAATGTCGCCGGTGACGCAGATGTCGCCGGGGCCGATGCGCTCGGCGATCCAGATATCCGCCGCGTCCGGCCCTTCGGGCACCACCACGGTGGTCACCAGCGGATGCGGGTTCGGCCGGATGCCGCCGTTGCAGACCACGAACACGCTCACGCCGTGCCGCTCGGCCACCCGCACGGCCTCGTCCTTCACCGGACAGCCGTCGGCATCGATGAAAAGCCTCGCCATCCAGTCGACATAGCGGACCAACGCGGCCGGCGAAACCCTGACGAGGCGCGCTGTTGTCTTTCGGCAAGATATGCTAATCCCAGCGCCATGGGCTGGGGGAAACGGATGAACATGGCTACTCCAACAAAGATCGACCGTCGAGACTGGCGGCGGGGCGCCGGTCGCGCCGTCGTGCCGGTCGTCCTCATGCTCGTCCTCGTGCTGTCGGCGTGCACCACCGTCCTGTTGCGGGCGCCGGTGCCGGAAAACGAGCTGGAGAGCGCCGCGCCCTATGGCATCGAACTCGAAGGCGGCGTTCTCCGCGAATGGGGCGATGCGATCGGCAAGTCTTCCGCCGACGAAATCCTGCTGAAATGGAGCACCCAGCTGCGCCGGGTCCATGCCGAGGAGATCGCCGCCGGCGGGCCGATCCGCGAGACGAGCCTGGCGTTGTCCGGCGGCGGTCCCGACGGCGCCTTCGGTGCTGGCCTGCTCAACGGCTGGACGGCGCGCGGCGATCGGCCAGAATTCACCCTGGTCACCGGGATCAGCACCGGCGCCATCCTGGCGCTGTTCGCCTACCTGGGGCCGGAGTACGACGAAACGCTGAAGCAGATCTACACGAGCTATCGCACCGACCAGTTGGTACAGGCGACGATCTTCGCCGGCCTGACCGGCGGCACCGCCCTCACCGACACGCGCGGCTACCGCAGGCTGATCGAACTCTATGTCGACGATGCCGTGGTCGAACGGCTCGCCGCCGAGCATCGGCGCGGGCGGGCCCTGTTGATCGGCACCACCAACATCGATGCCTCGCGGCCGGTCGTCTGGAACATCGGCGGCATCGCGGCGAGCGGGCACCCGAAAGCGCGGACGCTGATCCACGACGTGATCCAGGCGTCCTCCGCCATTCCCGTCGCCTTCCCGCCGGTGCTGGTCCCGGTGGTCACCGCGGACGGCAAGCGCTACGACGAGATGCATGTCGACGGCGGCGCGACGAACCAGGTGATCTATTTCAGTCCCGAGTTCCCCATGCGCCGCATCGATCGTGAGGTCGGCGTGCGCTTCGACCGCACCATCTACATCGTCATCAACAACAAATTGATCAGGCCCTACGCCCCGGTGCGTCCGCGCTTGTCTTCGATCGCGGGGGCCGCCGTGAGCAGCCTGATCGGCGGCTCGGGCGGCGGCGACCTCTACCGCATCTTCGCCATCACCGAGCGCGACGACATCGACTTCAACCTCGTCTGGATCCCGAGGGAGTTCGACAAGGAGCCGCAGGAGCCGTTCGACCCCGTCTACATGCAGGCCCTGTTCGAGCTCGGCTACGAGTACGGGCTGGCCGGCGACCGCTGGGTGAGCAAACCGCCGGACTTCGATCCCGGTCCATGAGCGGGCCCGAGCCCGGCTGCCTGCAGATCGCCACCCGCTCGGCGGCGGGGCGGCCGCTGCTGCTGGTCGCCGCCGTGGCGCTGGTCGACGTGGACGGCCGGGTGCTGGTGGCGCAACGCCCTGCCGGCAAGAGCATGGCCGGGCTCTGGGAGTTTCCCGGCGGCAAGGTGCACGCGGGCGAGACGCCGGAGGCGGCCGTCGTCCGCGAACTCGGCGAGGAGCTGGGCGTCGACATCACCGAGAGCTGCCTCGCGCCGCTCACCTTCGCCTCGCACGCCTACGACGATTTCCATCTCCTGATGCCGTTGTTCGTCTGCCGCGTCTGGCGCGGCACGCCGACGCCGCTGGAGGGCCAGGCGCTCGCCTGGAAGCGGCCCGTGGCGCTGGCAACGCTGCCCATGCCGCCGGCCGACCGGCCGCTGGTGGCGCTCCTCCGCGACTTCCTGTAACCCCCTCAGCGCAGCGTCTGCAGGTAGGCGATCAGGTTCTCGATCTCGACGTTGCTGAGGTGGAGTTCGGCCATCTCGCCGTGCGGCACGGCCAGGAATGCGCGGATCCGGTCGGGCGCCGCCGCGGCGGATTTGGCCACCGTGGCCAGCGCCGGCGCGGCGTCGCTGGCCGCCGGGCCGCCCGGCACCGCGTGACACGCCGAACACCATGTCAAGGCAAGGTCGCGGCCGGCGGCATTGTCTCCGGCGGCGTGCCCGATCGACGGCACGGCCAGGAGGCCGAGTCCCAGGGCGGCGAAGGTCAGGCTGGCGGCTCTCGGCATCGATAGGTCTCCCTGGCCCGGA
>CAZBWP010000171.1:0-5664 GCA_964495295.1 uncultured Rhodospirillaceae bacterium
CGGCCGCGCAGCCAGAGTTCGCCCTCGCCGGCGGCGGGCGCCGCCAGCACCATCGGCACCTGCAGGTCGCGGCCGCTGAAAAGCGGCTCGCGCAGGAGCAGCGGCGCGGCGAACGGCTCCGGCGCCACGACAACGACCCCGCCGAACGGGCGAAGCGCCAGCCCGAGGTCGCCCGGGTCGGGACCGCCGGCCGGCTCGTCGAGACCATCGGCGAACCAGAAGACGACGCCCGGCGGCTGTTCGCGCAAGTCGGGCAGGTCGGTGATCTGCCGGACGGCGGCGGCGCGCGCGGTCGGCCAGGGCTGCGGCGTCATCGCCTGCAGACGCTGGCGCGCTTCGAGCGCCGTCGACGGCAGCGGCAGGGGTGGCGCCCCGGCGGCGGTCGGCGCCGTCGTTGCCAGGATCACCCGGCGATCCTCGCGCTCGGCGCGGGCCAGTACCCCGTCCGCCGCCTGCCGTCGCTCGGCCCAGCCGCGCGCCGCGGCCCAGCCGTCGTCGATGAGCACGATCACCGGTCCGGCACCGGCCAGCGGCGGCAGGGCGTTCAGCAGCGGGCCGGCGGCGGCCAGGATCAGGGCAACCGCCAGCAGCAGCCGCAGCACCAGCAGCCACGGCGGCGTGCGCTCGACACTGGTCTCGGTCGAGGCGAGGCCGGCGATCAGCCGCAGCGGCGGGAAGCGGACGCGGCGCGGCGTCGGCGGGATGACCCTGAGCAGCCACCACAAGGCCGGCAGCAGCAGCAGCGCCAGCAGCGCCGCCGGTGTCGCAAAGCTCAAGGGACCGAGCGACCCGAGCATCGCCTCAGCCACCCTCCGACAGGACGACGAACAGGGCGAGCAGCGTCGGCTGCGGCGGCTGGTCCAGGTGATGGAGGGTGAAGCTCCAGCCGGCGGAGCGGGCGAGGGCGCGAAGCCCGGCGCGGTGGGCGTCCAGCACGTCGCGATAGGTCGACCGCACGGACTCGACGCGACCGATCAGCGCCTCGCCCTCGTGCTCCAGTCCTTCGAAGCGGACCCGCCCGGAGAACGGCAACGTCTCTTCGGCCGGGTCCAGGATCTGGACGATGTGGCCGCGAACGCCGAGCCGGGCGTAGCCGGCGATCATCGCCTGGACGTCGGCGAGCGGCGACAGGAAGTCGCCGAACAGGACGAGGCGGCCGTAGCGGGGCAGCGGGTCGACCCCCGGCAGACTGCCGGTCGGCGCCCGGCCCAGGTCGATGGTCTCGGCGATGCGGCGCAGCACCGCACGTCCCGCCGCCGGCGCCCGGCCACTGCCGAGCATGGCCAGATGCTCGCCTCCACGGGCCAGCAGCGAGGCAAGCGCCAGCATCAGCAATTCGGCGCGATCCTGCTTGGTCGTCCAGCGGTCGCACGATCGCCAGTCCATGGATGGCGATCCGTCCCGCCACAGCCAGACGCTCTGCGCCGCGTCCCACTCTGTCTGCTTGATGAAGACACGCTGCGACCGGGCCGATTTGCGCCAGTCGATGCGCAGCGTCGGATCGCCCGGCTGGTAGCGTCGAAACTGCCAGAACGACTCGCCGGGACCGACGCGACGGCGGCCGTGCACGCCCTGGGCGACGGTCGCCGCCACCCGGTCGGCGGCGACCAGCAACGGCGGCAGCGTCGCGGCCAGGGCCTCGGCGCGGTCGACGATCTTGGCGAGGGGGGCGGCGGGGTTCAGGCGATGCGCTTGCACAGCACGTCAATCACCGCATGCACGTCGACGCCTTCCAGGCGCGACGAGAAGGTGAGCGCCATGCGATGGCGGAGCACCGGGCGGACCAGCGCCAGCACATCGTCGATGGACGGCGCCAGCCGGCCGTCGAGCACGGCGCGCGCCCGCACGGCGCGCATCAGCGCCTGCGAGGCCCGCGGCCCGGGTCCCCAGGCGACGTGGCGGCGGACCATCTCCTCCGGACTGCTCTCCGGCCGGCCGGACCGCACCACCTCGAGAATCGCCTCGACCACGCTCTCGCCCACCGGCACGTGGCGGATCAGCCGCTGCGCCGCGATCAGGTCGGCCGCATCCATCACCTTGCGCGGCCGCTCGTCGTTCGGACCGGTGGTCGCCACCAGAATCCGGCGCTCGGCGCTCAGATCCGGGTAGTCGACGTCGACCTGCATGAAGAAACGGTCGAGTTGCGCTTCCGGCAGCGGATAGGTTCCCTCCTGCTCCAGCGGGTTCTGGGTCGCCAGCACGTGGAAGGGCGACGGCAGCGCATGATAGTGGCCGGCGACCGAGACGCGCTGCTCCTGCATCGCCTGCAGCAGCGCGGACTGGGTGCGCGGGCTCGCCCGGTTGATCTCGTCGGCCATCAGCAGTTGGCAGAACACCGGCCCCTCGACGAACCGGAAGGACCGGCGTCCGGTCTCCGATTCCTCAAGGATTTCCGAGCCCAGGATATCCGCCGGCATCAGGTCGGGGGTGAACTGGACGCGCCGCTCCTCGAGGCCGAACACGGTGCCCAGGCTCTCGACCAGCCGGGTCTTGCCGAGCCCCGGAACGCCGACGAGGAGGAGGTGCCCGCCTGCCAGAAGGGTCACCAGGGTTTCTTCGACGACCCTGGGCTGCCCGAAGATGATTCGGGAGATGGCGGTGCGCGCTTGGCCGATCTGATCGCGCAGTCGGTTGAATGAATCGACAAGCGCACTATTCTTGAGATCAGCGCTGTCATCGACCGCGGTGGTCATGCGCACCCCTCCCTGACTGGGTTCTGATGTCCAAGGGTCTTCCATACACGTCCATCGATGCCGCGGCCGCGGAACCAAGGGTCCTCCCCGCGGCGCTGCCAGAAACGCTGCCGCCCGCCTTGCCGAGCGGCCGGGTGCTGTGTGGTGACCTCAATATAAGGATCGATCGGGACGGTGTCTGGTATTATGCGGGGTCGCCGATCGCGCGACGCGAACTGGTCTGCCTGTTCGCGTCCGTGCTGGTCCGCGACGCTGCGGGCACGTTCTGGCTGGTCACGCCGGCCGAGATCTGCCCCGTCCAGGTAGACGACGCGCCGTTCCTCGCCGTCGAAATATTCGCCGCCGGTCACGGAGAAGATCAGATCCTGAGTTTCCGCACCAATGTCGATGAGATCGTCAGCGTCGACGGCGCGCATCCGCTGATGGTGACGTACGATCCCGTGAGCGGCGAGCCATCGCCCTATGTGCGGCTGCGCGATGGCATCGACGCGCGCCTGTCACGCGCCGTCTACTACGACCTGATCGATCGTGGGGTTGCCCGCCGAACAAACGGCCGCGTCGCCTTCGGTGTCTGGAGCAACGGCCACTTTTTCGATCTCGGCACCCTCGATCCCCAGGCGGGCGATGACGTTGACGTGGCCGACGGCGACTGAGCGCTCGATGCCGCGGCGGGTGACGCGCGACTGGCTGGTCCAGCGCTTCGCCGGCCACCCGTGCGCGCCGGCGACACCGGACCTGCCGCAGGACGTGCTGCCGGAGCGCGGCGATCACAGCCTCAATCCGGGACTGGAACCGATGCTGCCGCTGCGCCCGGCGGCGGTGCTGGTGCCGCTGATCGACCGGGAGGGCGGCTTCACCGTGCTGTTCACCCGACGCACCGCCCATCTCGCCCACCACGCCGGGCAGATCAGCTTCCCCGGCGGGCACATCGAGCCGGACGACGGCGGGCCGATCGAGACGGCGCTGCGCGAAACCGAGGAGGAGGTGGGCCTGCACCGCCGGCACGTGCGCATCCTGGGCCGCCTCGACACCTACATCACCCGGACCGGCTTCGTCGTGACGCCGGTGGTGGGGCTGGTGCAGCCGCCGTTCGCCACCGCGCCCGACCCCTACGAGGTCGACGAGGTGTTCGAGGTGCCCCTCTCGTTTCTGCTCGATCCGGCCAACCATCAGCGGTGCAGCGCCGAGTTCGAGGGAGTCACCCGGTATTTCTATGCGATGCCGTACAACGATTACTACATCTGGGGCGCGACCGCCGGCATGGTGGTCAACCTCTGGCAACGGCTGACCGACGGATGACCCGCTTCCTGCTCAACTTCGTGCTGCCGTTCCTGGCGCCGATGCTGCTGTTCGTCGCCTGGGCCTGGCTGGTCCGCGGACCGGCGGCGGGGACGCTGCGGGAGCGCCTGCGCCAGGGGCCTTGGTTCTGGCTGATTCTGGCCGGTCTGATCCTGGCGATCGCCGGGCTGGTCTTTCTCGGCATCACCAGCGGCGGCGACCCCGGCAGCCAAGTCATCGCACCGCGCTTCGAGGGCGGGCGCGTCGTGCCGGCCGAGATCAAGTAGGGACAGGGGCCCGGTGAGTTCGTCCGACCCACGCGGATCCGTGCCATCGGACGCCGGGATCGGCGTGCGCCTGGATACCCGCTGCCCCGTCGGTCGGATCGCGCCGCAGCCGTGGATGACGGCGCCGGAGACGCTGGCCGTGGTGCAGGCGCTCACCGCCGATGGTGCCGAGGTGCGGTTCATCGGCGGCTGTGTGCGCGACGCCGTGCTGAAGCGCGCGGTGCATGACATCGACATCGCGCTGGCGCCGCCCCCCGAACAGGTGGTCGCGCTGCTGACGCGGGCCGGCATCCACGTGGTGCCGACCGGCATCGACCATGGCACCGTGACCGCCGTCGTCGAGAAGGCGACCTTCGAAATCACCACGCTTAGGGTCGACGTCGAGACCGACGGGCGGCGGGCCCGCGTTGCCTTCACCGACGACTGGGCGGCCGACGCTGCGCGCCGCGATTTCACATTCAATGCGCTGTCGTGCACGTTGACGGGCGACATCTACGACTATTTCGGTGGCCTCGACGACCTTGGGCACGGCCACGTCCGCTTCGTCGGCGATCCCGACGCGCGGATCACCGAGGATCGCCTGCGCATGCTGCGGTTCTTCCGCTTCTACGCCCATTACGGTCGGCCGCCGCCCGATCCCGCGGCGCTCGCCGCCTGCCGCCGCCACGCCGCCGGGGTGAGTCTGCTCTCCGGCGAGCGGGTGCGCGCCGAAATCTTCCGGACGTTGATGGCGACGGATCCCGCCGACGTGTTCCGGCTGATGGCGGAGCAGGGGGTCCTGCAGCACGTGCTGCCCGAGGCCGGCCCGGTGCACCGCCTGCGCATGCTCTCCTGGCTGGACACGCGGGCGATCCGCATGGACAGGGTCACGCCGGACCCGGCGCGGCGACTGGCGGCGCTGCTGGCCACCGACGTTGCCGGCGCCGCGGCGGTCGCCGATCGCCTGAAGCTCTCCAATGCGCATCGCCAGCGCCTCCGCGCGATGATCGGCAACGCGCTGCCCGATCCCGAGGGCGATGCGCGCGCCCTGCGCCGTGCCTTGCACCGACTGGGGGCGGAGACGGTGCGTGACCTGGCGCTGCTGCACTGGGCCGGCGAACTGGTCGCCAACCCGCGCCTGCCGCACGATCGCACCGCTGCGTGGATCGCGGCGATCGAGGCGGCCGACGCCTGGCAGCCGGTGCACTTTCCGCTGCGTGGTCGCGACGCGCTGGCCCTCGGCGTGGCGCACGGGCCCAGGATCGGCGGCCTCCTCGATGCCGTCGCGGCGTGGTGGGAAGAGGAGGACTTCCGCCCCGATCACGCCGCGTGTCTCGCCCGGCTGAGGGCCCTCGCGTCCGGCGACGACACGGGCTGAGGCCCGGCCGCTCACGGGGTGTCGACGCAGGCGAAGTATGCGGGACCCA
>CAZBWP010000172.1:0-5614 GCA_964495295.1 uncultured Rhodospirillaceae bacterium
GCGGACGGCGTCGATGTAGTCGCGCCGCGCGATGGCGATGCGGTTCTCGGTGCCCTCCAGTTGCGCCTGCAGGGCGAGGAAGTTCTGGTTCGACTTGAGCTCCGGATAGCGCTCGACGACGACGAGCAGGCGCGACAGCGCCGCGCTCAGCGCCGCCTGGTTCTGCTCGAACGCCTTGAAGGCTTCTTCGTTGGTGAGGATGTCCGGCGGCGGGGCCGAGCCGGCGACGCGGCTGCGCGCGGCGATCACGGCCTCGAGGGTATCGCGCTCGAACTGCGCCGCCGCCTTCACGGTTTCCACCAGGTTCGGGATCAGGTCGGCGCGCCGCTGATACTGGTTCAGCACCTGCGACCATTCGGCCTTGGCCTTCTCGTCCAGCGACGGGATCTCGTTGACGCCGCAGGCGCCGGCCGGCAGGGCCAGCAGCAGAACGAGCAGCATCCGCACCAGCGGGTCGCCAATCAGCCGTTTCAAATATCTTCGCATCATTTGGGCAAGCGCTCCTGTCGTCGCCGCGACGGGCGGGCGCCGGCGACCATGTCCATGCTCAGCACTCTGGCAAAGAGACAGCAAACCCTCAATCGCAAAGCGATTACCGTATTGCGACATGCCGCGCCGGCGCCCGGCGCAGGCCGTGACCGCGATCTTCTCATACCCAAAAATGATGCTTGACGCATCATAAATGGGTATGTATGCAGCATATGTTACATTTCTGACATGAAGACGCCGAGCTGATGATCACGGCTGCACAACTTCGCGCCGCGCGGGCCCTGCTCGGCCTCGACCAGCGCAAATTGGCCGAGTTGTCGGGCCTTTCGGTGCCGACGATCCAGCGCATGGAAGCCAGCGGAAGCGTGATCCGCGGCAATGTGGACTCGCTGATGAAGCTCGTTTCGGCCCTCACGGCCGCCGGGATCGAATTGATCGCCGAGGGGGCGGTCAGCACCAGCGGCGGACGTGGCGTGCGCCTGACATCTGCCGAACCCGTGCCGGGAGACGATCAGCACACAGCGTCCACCGAGGCTGGTCGCGACGATCAATGACCGAAGCGCGAGGCATCGCCTGCCATGTCCGTTGAAATCGCCCTGTGGTCGGTGGCGCTGCTGCTCGGCACGGCGGTGCTGGCGATCGTGCGCGGCGGTTCGCCCCATGCCGTGAGCCTGGTCTACGGAACCTGCCTGGCGGTCTCCGCCGTGGCGTTCGCAGCGGCCCTGGCACAGCTGCTGGGCCTGCCCGGTCCCCGCGCCGCGTTGATCCTGCCGCTGGGGCTTCCCTGGATCGGCGCGCGGTTCCAGGTCGACGCCCTCTCCGCCTTCTTCCTGGTCGTCGTCAACCTGGGCGGCGCGGCGGCGAGCCTGTACGGCATCGGCTACGGCCGGCACGAGACGGCGCCGCACCGCGTTCTGCCGTTCTTCCCGGCGTTCCTCGCCGGCATGAACCTCGTGGTGCTGGCGGACGACGCCTTCACCTTTCTGCTGTCTTGGGAGTTCATGTCGCTCGCGTCCTGGGCGCTCGTCATCGCCCACCATCGCGAAGAGGCCAATCGCCGCGCGGGGTACATTTATCTCGCGATGGCGAGCTTCGGCACGCTGACGCTGCTGCTGGCGTTCGGCCTGCTGTCTGGCCCAGCCGGGACCTACACGTTCGACGCGATCCGCCAAGCCGAGTACACGCCCCTCACCGCAGCCGCGGTCCTGGCGCTCATGCTGGTGGGCGCCGGTTCGAAAGCGGGGCTCGTCCCGCTGCACGTGTGGCTGCCGCTGGCTCACCCGGCGGCGCCGAGCCATGTCTCCGCGCTGATGAGCGGCGTCATGACCAAGGTCGCCGTCTATGGCTTCATCCGCGTCGTCTTCGACCTGCTCAGCGAGCCGGCATGGTGGTCGAGCATGATCGTGCTCCTCCTTGGCGGCCTGACCGCATTTCTTGGCATCCTTTACGCCTTGATGGAAAGCGATCTGAAGCGCCTGCTCGCCTACAGCACGATCGAAAACATCGGCGTCATCTTTGTCAGCCTCGGGCTGGCGCTTGCCTTCCAGACCAACGGGATGGCGTGGGCCGCTGCGCTGGCGCTCACCGCCGCACTGTTTCACGTTCTCAACCATTCGGTTTTCAAGAGCCTGCTGTTCTTCGGCGCCGGCGCCGTGCTGACGGCGACGGGCGAGCGGAACATGGATCGGCTGGGCGGTCTGATTCACCGCATGCCCGCCACCAGTTTCGTTTTCCTCGTCGGCTGTGTCGCCATCTCGGCCCTGCCGCCGCTCAACGGGTTTGCCTCCGAGTGGCTGATGTTCCAGGCGATCCTGCAAAGCCCCGACCTGCCGCAATGGGGCCTCAAGGTCATGGTGCCGGCGGTGGGTGGCCTGCTCGCCCTGTCGGCGGCGCTGGCCGCGGCCTGCTTCGTCAAGGCGTTCGGCGTGACCTTTCTCGGCCGGCCGCGCTCGGACGCGGCGCAAGCGGCAAACGAGGTCGACCGCGTCTCGCTCGGCGCGATGGTCCTCCTTGCCGGGCTTTGCCTGCTCGCGGGCATCCTTCCCGGTTTCGTGATCGACGGTCTTTCGCCGGTGGCGGTGTCGCTGTTCGGCGAGCGCATGCCGGTGCAGACGGCCCTGCCGTGGCTGTCGATCGTGCCCGTCGCCGAAAGCCGCAGTTCCTACAACGGTCTCCTGGTGTTTCTGTTCATCACCATCTCGGCCACGCTCGCCGTCGCCGTCGTGCACCGCTTCGCGTCCCACCGGCTGCGCCGGGCGCCGGCCTGGGACTGCGGCTTCCCCGATGCGAGCACGATGACGCAATACACGGCCGGCAGCATGGCCCAGCCGATCCGCCGGGTCTACGGCTCGCTCGTGTTCCAGGCCCGCGAGCACGTGGAGATGCCACCACCGGGGAGCGTCGAGCCGGCGCGTCTGACCGTCGTGGTCCGGGATCTCATCTGGGAGGGCATCTATGCGCCCATCGCCGGCCTGGTCGGATTTGCCGCCGACCGGCTCAATGTCCTGCAGTTCCTGACGATCCGGCGCTACCTCAGCCTCGTCTTCCTCGCCCTCGTCACCCTGCTGCTGGCGCTCGCCATATGGCATTGATCCTCGACGTTCTGGTGCAGGGCGTGCAGATGGCGCTCGTCCTGCTGCTGGCGCCGCTGCTCACCGGCTTCGTGCGCAAGGTGAGGGCGAGCCTGTTGCGGCGCCGGGGCGCGTCCGTGATCCAGCCCTATCGCGATCTGCTGCGGCTGATGCGGAAGGAGGTGGTGCTGGCGGAAAACGCGTCGTGGCTGTTCCGGGTCACGCCCTACCTCGTCTTTGCGGCGACCTGGGTGGCCGCCGCCCTGGTGCCGACCTTCGCGACCGGCCTGCTGTTCAGCTGGACGGCGGATCTCATCGCCATCATCGCGCTCTTGGCGAGTGCCCGCTTTTTCCTGGCGCTGGCCGGCATGGACGTCGGCACCAGCTTCGGCGGCATCGGCTCGAGCCGCGAGGTGATGATCGCCTCCCTCGCCGAACCGGCGATGCTGCTGATCATCTTCACGCTGGCCCTCGTCGCCGGGTCGACCCAGCTCTCGACGGTCTCGTCCTTCATGGTCTCCGCCGAGGTCGGGCTGCGCGTCTCGCTGGGACTGGCGCTCTTCGGTCTCATCATCGTGGCGATCGCCGAGAATGCCCGGATCCCCGTGGACAACCCGGCCACCCACCTGGAACTCACCATGGTGCACGAGGCGATGGTGCTGGAATATTCGGGCCGGCACCTGGCGATGATCGAACTCGCCGCGGCCCTGAAGCTGTTGCTCTACCTCTCGCTGATCGTCTGCGTGTTCGCGCCCTGGGGGCTCGCGGGCACGGGCGCGGGACTGGCCGCCGTTGCCGTGGGCCTGGGGGCGTTCCTGGCGAAGCTCGCCGCGGGCGGCTTCCTGCTCGCCGTGTTCGAGACCGCGATCGCCAAGATGCGGGTCTTCCGGGTGCCTGAGTTCCTGGGCGCGGCCCTCATGCTCGGGCTGCTCGGCACGCTGCTGATGTTCGTCTCGCGGAGCCTGTGATGGACGGTCTCGCCTTCGACACGGCGCACATGCTCGCCGGCGGCCTGCTTCTGGTCAGCTTCATGATGCTCTACCAGGACCGTCTCTATGCGCTGCTCAACACCTTCGCCCTGCACGCGCTCGTGCTCTCCCTCTCGGTCGCCTGGCAGGCGTTCATCCAGGACGCCCCGCATCTCTACATCACGGCGGCCATCGCGCTCGTCTTCAAGGCGATCGTCATCCCGGTGGCGCTGCATCGCATGATCCAGCGGCTGGGCATCCATCGCGAGATCGAAACGGTGATCGGCATCGGCCCCACGATGCTGCTCGGCATGGGGCTGGTTGCCCTGTCCATTTCCGTGATGCTGCAGGTCACCCCAACGGCCGACCCGCTGGCGCGCGAGGATCTGGCCTTCGCGTTGGCCGTGGTGCTGCTCGGGCTGCTCGTCATGGTCACGCGCCGCAATGCGGTGAGCCAGGTCGTCGGTTTCATGGCGCTGGAAAACGGCCTCGTGCTCGCCGCGACGGGCGCCAAGGGCATGCCGCTGGTGGTCGAGATCAGCGTCGCCTTTTCCATTCTGGTCGCGTTCATCGTCATCGGCGTCTTCCTGTTCCGCATTCGCGAGCGCTTCGACACGGTGGACGTGCAGGCGCTCGACCGCCACCGGGGAGAGCGGCTGTGAGCGGGCTGCCGTTCGACTCCACCGCGGCGGTCTTTCTCATCCCGCTGGGGGCCGCCGCGCTGCTGGCCCTGCTGCCGGGCTACCGGCTCACCGCCCGGCTGAACGTCGTCGCCACGGGACTCACCCTGCTCGCCGCCCTGTCGCTGCTGCTCGGCGACCGCCCGGCGCCGGGCACGTATCTGCTGATCGATGACCTGAACGTCGTCTTCATCGTGCTCAACACCTTCGTCGGTTTCACGACGAGCCTGTTCAGCGCGAGCTACATCGCCCACGAGATCGAGATCGGGCGGCTGACGCCGACCTACCTGCGCTTCTATCACGCCATGTATCAGGCGCTGATGTTCGGCATGAACCTGGCGCTGGTGGCCAACAACATCGGTCTGATGTGGGTGGCGATCGAACTGGCGACGCTCTCGACCGTGCTCATGGTCGGCATCTACCGCACCCACGAGGCGCTGGAAGCGGCCTGGAAGTACTTCATCCTCGGCAGCGTCGGCATCGCGCTCGCGCTGTTCGGCACGATCCTCGTCTACATGGCGGCGCACCCCGTGGTCGGCGAAGGGCTGGACGCCATGGTCTGGAGCACGCTGATCCAGCATGCCGCCGACTTCGACCCGGCGCTGCTCAATCTCGCCTTCATCTTCCTGCTGCTCGGCTACGGCACCAAGGTCGGCCTCGCTCCCTTGCATGCCTGGCTGCCCGATGCCCATGCGGAGGGACCAACGCCGATCTCGGCCGTTCTGTCCGGCCTGCTGCTCAATGTCGCCCTCTACGCGGTGCTGCGCTTCAAGCTGCTGCTCGCGGCGAACCCGGCGGCGATCGCGCCGGGGTCGCTGATGGTGACCATGGGCCTCGTCTCGCTGATATTCGCGGCGTTCATGCTGTACCGCCGGCGCGACATCAAGCGGCTGTTCGCCTACTCCTC
>CAZBWP010000173.1:0-5610 GCA_964495295.1 uncultured Rhodospirillaceae bacterium
ACCCAGGGGAGCGCCCAGGAGAGCGCCCAAGCGAGCGAACCGGTCACGCCGCCGCGGTCGGCGACGGACGCGGTCGCGGAGCCGATCGGCGAAGCCGTCCGGCGCCCCGACGAACCGGCGGACAATCCCATGGACTTCCGCCTGACGCCGCCGTCCGTCCCGCCAGAGGATCCGCCAGAGGACCCGCTCGCTGCGGCGGCGCCATCCTCTCCGATCAACGAGCCCGAGCCGCCGCCCCTGCTGTCCTCTCAGGCGTTGGCACAACCGCCGGCGGTGCGCGAGCGGGTGACGCGCCCGCAACCGCCTGCTGCGCGGCAGCGACGGAGCCGGGCGGGCCTCTTTGCCGGGCTCGCCATCGCCGCCGGCTGCGTGGTCATCGCGGCGAGCGCCCTGGTCCTGCTGCGCCAGCATGTGGTCGCCGTGGTGCCCGACGCCGCCCCCCTCTATGCCGCCGTCGGCCTGGACGCCAGCACCCCCGGCGAGGGGCTGGAGATCGCCCCGGGCGACGTCGACAGCACCGTTGAAACCGTCGAGGGGCGTCAGGATCTCGTCATCTCCGGCATCGTACGCAACGTGTCGAACCAGCCGCGCCCCGTGCCGCTGATCCAGTGGTCGCTGATCGATGCCAACGGCACTGTCGTCCAGTCGGTCGTGGTCGAGCCGCCGCGCAGCCGCCTCGGACCGGGCGAGCAGATGAGTGTCGATGCCCGCATCGAGAACCGCTCGCCGGAGGGCCGGCAGATCCAGGCCCGCTGGGTCGCCGCCGAGTGAGGCCGGCGCCGATCATCAGCGATAAACCTCAGAAGCGGCGCAGCAGCCTTTCGATGTAATCGCGTTCCGCTTGCGGGCGCTCGTACTCGCCGGCGCGGCGGCGCAACTCCTGCAGGATCTCCTCGACCCGGCGCAGCTTCATCCGGTCGGGGATCTCAACGGCGTCGATGCCGAAGCCGCGCTCGCCGACCTCGCCGGAACGTCCGAACGGATCGGATCCGGTCTCCATCGGCTGATCGGCGGTTCCGCCGAACAGGCCGACGGTGCCGCCGAGCTGGTCGGCGAGCATTTGCCCCGCCTGCTCGGTGGCCTGTTGCAACTGGCGCACCGCTTCCGTCTGGTGCGGCACGGCATCGCCCGGACGCCCCGCCCCCAGCGCGTCGCCGGCGCCCTTCATCGCCCGTTCAGCGCTGCCGAGCGGTGCCGGGATGCCACCAAGGATCTCGTTGAAGCGCAGCATCAGGTCGCCGAGCGCCTGCCGCAAGGCGTCCTGATCGGTGCTGCCGTCTCCAGCCTCGGACTTGGCATCCCCATCGGCGCCCTGGTCTGCGCCCTGATCTGGGCTCTGATCTGGGCTCTGGTCTGGGCCCTGGCCTGGCCCTTGGTCTGGGCCATCCCGGGGCGGCCCCGACGGCGCGCGGCCGCCACCCTGCCGTTCGGCCTCTGCCCGCATCGCCTGCAACCGCCCGAACGTCCGGTCGAGCAGGTCCTGTTGGCGACTGGCGAGGTCGCGCAGATCGTTCATCAGCCGGTTGGCTTCCAGCATCTCTCGGCTGCCCGCGGTGGCCTCCAGGCCGTTGCGCATGGCGTCGATCATCCGCTGCAGCTCGTTCAGCATCTGCCGTGCCGAGTCGCGCGCGCCGGCCTTGGCCAACTGCCGGGCGGTCTCGACGAGATCCATGATGTCCTGCGGGCGGACCCGCCGCGCGTCGGCGGGCACGTCGGGCAGCGCCTCGCCGCGGCGCGTGAGTTCGGCGGCCATGGCCCGCAGATAGTCGCGCAGCGCCTGCTGCAGGTCGCTGATCAGCTGATCGACCTCGGCCGGGCTTCGATCGTCGCGCAGCGCCTCGGCGAGCCGCTGTTGCGCCTCGCGCAACATTTGTTCGGCCACCGGCACCGTGCCCTTCTCGATCCTGAGCGCGACATCCCACAGCAGCGCACGGACGGACGGGACGGCCATGGGCGATTGTTCACGGATCAGCCGGTGGCTGGCGACCGCGAGGCCGAGGGACACGACGACGTCGTTGGCGAAATGCTCCGGCGCGGAAGCGATGCCCGTGAGCGCCCGCGACACCCCGAGCAACACCTCGTCGACGTCGAACCGCAGGCGCCGCCGCTGCTCGATCACGGCGATGGCGACGGGATGGGTGAAGGTTCGCTCGGGCAGCACCACCGTCACCGGACCGCTCCGGCCGACCTGGCCGATGGCGTCCGCCGCCTCCAGGTTGATCCGCACCGCCTGACCGGCCCAGGCGTGCGCCGCGAGGTCATGCGCCCCACCCCCCAGGACCGGCCCGCCGCCGAGATCGGGCAACGTCAACGGCAGCCGGATCTCGGTGTCACCCTCCAGCGTCCGCGAGCCGTCGAGTCGGCGGACCACCGCGGTGACGTCGACGAGCCCGTAATCGTCCTCGGCGGCGTAGTGGATGGCCAGGTAGGCCGACGCATCGGCCTCGGGCGGTTTGGCGAAATCAATGGTCGGCGGCGCGTCCGGCACGATCTCGATGGGCCACGCGGCGATCGTCCGCCGGTCGACCATCACGGCCAGCCGGGTCGCCGCATCGACCACGGTTTCCACGCGGAACGACGCGGGCTCAGCGTCGGCGCCCAGCGCATCGAAGGCGACGGAGCCGACGCCGAGGTCGAGCCTCGGGGCGCTCAGTTCACCCTTGACCTGAGCCAGCACCGTGCTGCCCCGCGGCACGCGCAGGGGTTCGGACGAGGCGGCGGCTGGGTCGGTCGCGGCCTGAACAGTCGTGGCCTGAACACTTGCGGCCTGGGCGGCCGCATCGGTGGTCTGCAGGAACATCGGTGGCAGGCGGGTGTAGGCGGGCGGCGTGATCCAGACGTCCACGGCGACCGGTCGCGGCGGCTCCCCGGCGAAGTCCGGCGACACCGCGCGGGCGATGCGCACGCCCGTATCCGCGCCGCCGGCGACGGCGATCACCAGCAGCATGACCAGCACGACGCGGAGTCCGAAGGGATCGGCGCGCGTCATGTTCGGCGCCGGGCCACGCAGCCGGAGGCGCCCGACCGAGGCCGACATCCGGGCGACATGGGCCTGCCACATGGCGCGGGTGCCGGCATCCTCGCCGCCGGTCGCGAGCGCGTCCTCGATCGCGGTGAGCGGCCGGTGCTCCAGCCCGCTGTCCCGCTCCAGACGGTGGCGCGCGGCATCCCGCGTGATCGGCCGCATCCCGCGCCAGGCCCGGCGGGCGACGATCGCCAGCCCCGCCGCGAACCCGAAGAGTGCCAGCGCGTGCAGCCAGCCCGGCAAGGCCGGCAGAACATCCGCGAGGGCAACGGCGACAAAGACCGCCACGACGGCGAGGATCGGCAGCAGGCGCGGCGCCACCGCCTCCCAAAGCAGTGTCAGCCGGGCGAGCGCCAGCAGCAGCCGATAGCGGAGGCGGAGCCGACGGCTCACGCGACGCCCCCGCCGTACGCGGCAGCGGCCGCTTCCGGCCTGGCCTCCAGCCCGGTCTCCCGCCTCGGGATCTGCCACGGCGGGCGGCGACACAGGGCAAGCAGCGCGTCGACTCCGAGCCGTTCGCGCACCACGGCGAACTCGGCGCCACGCACCAGCACCTCGGGAACCAGCGGCCGCAGGTTGTAGCTGGAGGCCATCACCGCGCCGTAGGCGCCGGCCGTCCGCAGGACCAGGAGATCGCCGGCGGCGAGTTCGGGCAGCGGCCGGTCACGGCCGAACAGATCGCCCGACTCACAGACGGGGCCGACCACGTCCATGGGGCGCATCACGGCATCCGGGCGCGGCTCGGCCACCGGCACGACGGCGTGGTAGGCGCCGTAGAGGCTCGGCCGCGCCAGATCGTTCATCGCCGCGTCGACGACGACGAAGGTGCGGGTCGCCCCCTCCTTGACGAAGAGCACCCGGGTCAGCAACACGCCGGCGTTGCCGACCAGCATCCGCCCCGGCTCGAAGATCAAGCGGCAGCCCAGATCGGCGACGCACTGGCGGACGACGGCGGCATAGTCTTCGGGCAAGGGGATCGGCGCCGCCTCGTCACCGTGCGGGATCCCGAGACCGCCGCCCAGGTCCAGCGTCTCGACGGGATGGCCGTCGGCGCGCAGCAGCGTCACCAGATGGTGCAGGCGGAGGAAGGCATCGCGGAACGGCGCGAGGTCGGCGAGTTGCGAGCCGATGTGCGCGGCGATGCCGACGAAGCGCACGGCGCGCATGGTCCGGGCGCGGGCGACGGTGGCGTGCGCCTGGGTCCACTCGATGCCGAACTTGTTTTCGCTCCGGCCCGTGGTGATTTTCTCATGGGTGCCGGCGTCCACATCGGGGTTGACGCGGATGGCGACCGGCGCGACGACACCCATCTCGCCGGCGACGCTGGCGATCAGGTCCAGTTCCGGCTCGGACTCGACGTTGATCTGCAGGACACCGGCGGCGAGAGCGGCGGCGATTTCGTCGCGCCGCTTGCCGACCCCGGAAAAGACGATGCGGTCGGCCGGAATACCGGCGGCGAGCGCGGCTTGCAGTTCGCCGCCGGAAACCACGTCGGCACCCAGCCCCAGCCGACCCAGCGTCTCGATGACGGCGACGTTGGGATTGGCCTTCACGGCATAGCAGACGATGGCGTCCAGGCCGGCGACCGCATCGAGAAACACCCGCGCGTGGCGCTCCAGGGTCGCCGTCGAATAGACGTAGCAGGGCGTGCCGACGGCGGCGGCGATGTCGGCCAGCGGCACGTCCTCGGCGTGCAACCGTCCGTCCCGGTAATGGAAGTGATCCACGGTCAGTCCCTCCGCGCCGCGCCGCTCACCACGCCGGATATGTTCGCGGGAAGGTGGAGCCCGGCGGATGCTCCGGATCACCCTTCTTGGCGCAGCCGGTGATCCCACCGGCGACGCAGCCCAGGATGAGCAGCACCAGCGCCGGCCGAGCAAGCCCCGCGCGCAGGCGCTTCCAGATCACAGGGTGGGGGGAGATCGTCCGCATGCCCGGAAGTATGGGGTGTCCGCTGTCCGGATGCGAGCCCCAATCGCGCCGGCCCGGCGGCGCCACGGACGATCCCGGGATCAGCCCTGGCCGGCGGCGAAGCGGACGGTGCAGCGCAGTCCGGCGGGCAGCCGGTGATCCGGGTTGGCCAGCAACAGGCGAACACCGAAGGTGCCGCTCGCCGCGTCGAAGACGGTATCGACGACATCGACCGCCGCCGGATAGACCCCGCCCACCGGCTCCTGCGGACGCACTTCCGCCGGCATGCCGGGGCGGATGCGCCCGAACATGCCGATCGGCACGAAAACCTCGACGTTCAGCGGGTGCATCTGCGCGATGGTGACGATGTGCACCTGCTCGTGCGCATACTCGCCGGGCGACAGCTGGCGGTCGACGACGACGCCGTCGACCGGGCTGCGGATCGAGCGCAGCGCCACGATCTCCCGGGCGCGCGCCAGTTCCAGGTCGGCGATCTCCTGCTCGAACGCCGCCTCGGAGACCACCAGGTCCGCGAGCTTCGCTTCGGTGTCCGCTTCGTCCAGCGCCGACTGGGCGAGGATGTTCTTCGCCGAAAGCTGCCGCGCGCGCGCCAGCCGGCGCTGTTCATAGGCCGCGCGCTCGGTCGTCGACTGCACCCGGACGGTGTTGCCGGC
>CAZBWP010000174.1:0-1988 GCA_964495295.1 uncultured Rhodospirillaceae bacterium
GTCTTCTTCGGGCCGATCCAGTCGTCGAGCCAGCCGAAGCCGACGGCGCCGATGCCGGCGGTGACGTTCAGGCCGATGGCGAAGATGATGATTTCGTCGAAGCTCATGCCGATCTCGCGCGCCGCGTAGATGCCGCCGACGGCGAACAGGGTGGTCAAGCCGTCCATGTAGAACAGCCGCGCCACCAGGAACCAGACGATGACGCGATAGGACCGGAGCCGGCGGAAGGTGGCGATCAGCGTCGCCAGCCCTTCGCGGGCGGCAGTGGCGGGGCTCAAGCCGGCGCTCGGGCGGTCCGGGGTGAACAGGAAGAACGGGATGCTGAAGACGATGAACCAGAGGGCGACGAGGATCGCCGAGGCGCGCACCGGCTCCTGTGCCGCGGCATCGAGGCCGAACAGCGGCGGGCTCGGCTCGACCAGCACGAACAGCGCGACCAGGAGGCACGCAACGCCGCCAATGTAGCCGGCGCCGAAGCCCCAGCCGGAGAGGCGGCCGATCATCGTCGGCGGCACCAGGTCCTTCAGCATGGCGTTGTAGAAGACGTTGGCCATCTCGAAGGCGAAGTTGCCGATGCCGAGCAGCAGCAGCGCCAGCACCGCGAAGCGTGCGTCGGGCTCGACGAACCAGAGCAGCCCCGAAGCGGCAAGGCACACCACGGTGAACGCGCCGATCCATGGCTTCCGCCGGCCGCTGCGGTCGGCGATGGCCCCGAGGATCGGAGCGAACAGCGCCACCGCCAGGGCGGACGTGCCCATGGTCCAGGTCCAGAGCGTCGGCCCAGCCGCATCGGGCCTGACCGCCTTGGTGAAGTAGGCGGCGAACACGAAGGTGGTGATGACGGTCGGAAACCCCTGGGTCGCCCAGTCGTAGAGGCACCAGGCGGCGCGCGCCGCCGGGCCTGCGGGCGGGGGGCCGGGCGGCAGCGGTGCGGCTTCGGTCATCGTTCCGCCGCCGCCGACCGAATCAGCAGGCGACCAGCGCGCCGAGCTGGCGGCTGGCGACGGTGAGCATCGACAGGTCGATGGGGCTCGTCCCCTCCAGTTCGGTGAGGAGCCCCTGCATCCGCGCCACCTGCGGGCCGCGCGCCGCCGCCCAGGTCTCCACGGCGCCGTCGCCGGCAATGCCCGCCGAGTCCATCACCGCCGTCGTCAGCGCCGACTGGTGGGCGTACAGCTCCTCGACGGTCGCCGATACCGCCAGCTTCTGCCAGTAGCTCGCCGCCGGCAGCAGCTCGGCCTGGTGGCGCAGCCAGCCGAAGCCCAGCATCTCGCCGACCGCGTAGTAGAGGCGCGCCACCGCCTCGGGCGCGGTATCGCGGGCGCGGGCGATGCGGACGATATCGCAGGCCGAGGGCAGGACGAGCAGATAGGCGACGCGACGCGCCAGCTCCACCGGCACGCCGTCCTGCTCGTCCCGTTCGGCGCGGTGCAGGATGCGCGCGTTGACATCCTCGGGCAGCACCGAGGCGATGCGCTCGCAGACGGCGGTGAGCGGGGCGCGGAAGGCCTCGACGTTGGCGGCGATGTCAATGGGCGTGCCGCCGTTGCGCAGGAACCACATGGTCGTCCGCTCCAGCAGGCGCTGCACCGTGCGGTGCAGGCGCGTCTGCACCGCGGCGGGGACGAGGGTGTCGAGGGCCTCGATCCGCTCCCAGATCTCGCGCGCCCGAAACACGTCGCGGGCGATGATGTAGGCCCGGGCGATGTCGATCGGCGGCATCGCCGACTTCTCCGAAAGCTCGGAGACGAAGGTGCCGCCGACGCGGTTGATCAGGCTGTTGGTCAGCGACGTGGCGATCAGTTCGCGGCGCAACCGGTGGCCGGCGATGCGATCGCCGAAGCGCTGCTGCAGCGGTGTCGGAAAATAGCGCACCACGTCGTCGGCCATGTGCTTGTCGTCCGGCAGATCGGACTCGATGACGTGGTCATAGAGCCAGAGCTTGCAGTAGGCGAACAGCACGGCGATCTCGGGCCGCGTCGGCCCCT
>CAZBWP010000174.1:2088-5556 GCA_964495295.1 uncultured Rhodospirillaceae bacterium
AGCAGGATCTTGATGTTGACCTCGTGGTCGGAGCAGTCGACGCCCGCCGAGTTGTCGATGAAATCGGTGTTGATGCGGCCGCCCTTGGCCGCGTAGGCGATGCGCCCGAACTGGGTCAGCCCGAGGTTGGCCCCCTCGCCGATGACCTTGCAGCGGAGCGCTTCGGCGTCGACCCGCAGCGCGTCGTTCGCCCGGTCGCCGGCGTCGGCGTGGGACTCGCTTTCGGCCTTGATGTAGGTGCCGATGCCGCCGAACCACAGCAGATCGACCTCGGCCTTGAGCAGCGCGCGGATCAGCGCCGGCGGCGTGATCTGGGTTTCGCGCAGGCCGAAGCGGGCGCGGATCTCGGGCGTGAGGGTCAGCGTCTTCGCCCGGCGGTCGAAGATCCGCCCGCCCGGTGACAACAGGTCCGCCGCATAATCGGACCACGCCGAGCGCGGCAACTGAAACAGCCGCTGGCGCTCAGCAAAGCTCGCCGCCGGATCGGGATCGGGATCGACGAAGATGTGCTGGTGGTTGAAGGCCGCCACCAGCTTGATGCACGGCGACAGCAGCATGCCGTTGCCGAACACATCGCCCGACATGTCACCGACACCGACGACGGTGAACGGCTCTTCCTGGATGTTCGAGCCCAGCTCGCGGAAGTGGCGTTTCACCGACTCCCAGGCGCCCTTGGCGGTGATGCCCATCTTCTTGTGGTCGTAGCCCTGGCTGCCGCCCGACGCGAAGGCATCGCCCAGCCAGAAGCCGTAGTCGTTGGACAGCGCATTGGCGATGTCGGAGAAGGTCGCCGTGCCCTTGTCGGCGGCGACCACCAGATAGGGGTCGTCGTCGTCGCGGCGGACGACGTCGGCCGGCGGCACGACGGCGCCGCCGACCCGGTTGTCGGTGATGTCGAGCAGCCCCTGCACCAGCGTGCGGTAACACGCGATGCCTTCGGCCTGCACGGCTTCGCGGTCGCCGCCGGCGGGCGGCCGCTTGACGACGAAGCCGCCCTTGGCGCCGACCGGCACGATCACCGCGTTCTTGACCTGCTGCGCCTTCATCAGGCCCAGGATTTCGGTGCGAAAGTCCTCGCGCCGGTCGGACCAGCGGATGCCGCCGCGCGCCACCTTGCCGCCGCGCAGGTGAATGCCCTCCATGCGCGGCGAGTAGACGAAGACCTCGACCATCGGCCGCGGCAGCGGCAGGTCGTCCAGCGCCCGGCTGTCGAACTTGAAGGAGATGTAGGGTTTCGGCTGGCCATCCTCGGCGGGCTGGAAATAGTTGGTGCGCAGCGTCGCCTCGACGCAGTTGACGAAGCGCCTCAAGATGCGGTCCTCGTCGGCGCTGACCACCGCGTCGAGCTCGCCTGTGATCCGCTGGCGGATCGCGTTGGCGCGCGCCTCCCGGTCATCGCCCACCGCGGGATCGAAGAGGGTGAAGAACAGGGCGACCACGTCCCGCGCCACCTTGGGATTGCCGATCAGCACCTGCTCCATGTAGGCCTGGGAAAAGGTGATGCCGGCCTGGCGCAGGAACTTGGCGCAGGCGCGCAAGATCACGACCTGCCGGCCGGTGAGCCCGGCTTCGAGCACCAGCGTGTTGAAGTGGTCGCTCTCCGCCTCGCCATCCCAGAGTTTGAGAAAGGCTTCGTGAAACGGGTCGCGGACCGTTGCCAGGTCGATGGCCATGCCGCTCTTCGCGGCGAGGCCGAAGTCGTGGAGATAGACGGTCCGTTCGCCGTCGGATCCCACCGCCACCGCGTGCGGCATTTCGTCCAGCACCTTGAGGCCAAGGTGCTCCAGCATCGGCAGCACGTCGGACAACACCATCGGCGCGCCCGGATGGTACACCTTGAAACGCATGCAGTGCGGCTCGGCATCGAACGGCCGATAGATCATCGTCTCCACCGAGCCGACGGACAGCACCGCTTCGATCTTGGCGATGTCGGCGACCGCCACATCGGCGCTGAACGTTTCCTGGTAGCCGGCGGGAAAGGCGGCGGCGTAGAGGCGATGCAGATTGTGGGCCGCCTCCTCGCCGTGCGCGCTGATCAGGGACTCGAGCAGCCGGTCCGACCACGTCCGGGTGACGTCGACGATAGATGCCTCGACGTTGGCCGGGTCGTAGTCGGGGATCTGCCCGGTTTCCGTTCGAATGGTCAGGTAGAGCCGGGCGAGGGGCGATGATCCCATCTCCGCGGCATGGTTGGCGATCCGGCCGTCGAAGGCCTTCTCGAGGACCTCGACGATGCGCTTGCGCAGCCGCGTCGTGTAGCGGTCGCGCGGCACGTAGACGAGGCAGGTGACGAAGCGTTCGTAGTCGTCGCGGCGGATGAACAAGGCGACCTGCGGGCGCTCCTGCAGATGCAGGACGCCGAGCGCCGTGTGGAACAGGTGGTCGACCGAAACCTGGAACAACTCGTCGCGCGGGAACGTCTCCAGGATGTTCAACAGGGTTTTGCCATCGTGTCCCAGGGGATCGAAGCCGGCGCGCTCGATGACGTCGCGGATCTTGCGCCGCATGATCGGGATCGAGTTGGGGCTGCGGTTGTAGGCAAGGGCGGTGAACAGCCCGACGAACATCCGAATGCCGACGACGCGTCCCTCGCCATCAAACTGCCGCATTCCGATGATGTCCATCGGCACCGAGCGATGCACCAGCGACGTCTTGTCGGACTTGGTGAGCGTCAGCTCCTCGTCGCGCGCCACGAACGCCCGGATGGCGCGCGGCAACCGCTCCGGATCCTGCGCCTCGTCGATGACGAAGGCGGCGGGATCGCGGAGGATGCCGAGGCCCGACTCCGGCACCATGGCGGGGACCGCCCCGCCGGGTGCCAGGGTGAATTCGCGATAGCCAAGGAAGGTGAAGTGATCGTCCCGCAACCACTCATAAAAGGCCTTGATTTCGCTTATCTTTTCAGCCGGACGCCCACGCAAGGCCGCATCCACCGTGGCGACCATCTCGCCGCACCGATCGCGCATCGCCTGCCAGTCCTCGACGGCCGTGCGCACATCCGCCAGGACGCGTTCGAGGGCGTTGCGCAGCTCATCCAGGGCATCGCCGGAAATGTGCGTCACCTGCACGTGGATGAACGACTCGACCGCCATCGTCTGGTCGGCGTCTGCCCGCGGGCGCACCTCGACGAGGGCGTTTCGGCGATCCCGCCGCACGGCGAACATGGGGTGGACGAGCCGGTGGGTGGCCAGCTCCCGCAGCACCAGCGCGGCCGTCACCGAGTCCACCAGGAACGGCATGTTGTCGGTGACGATCTCGACCACCGTGTGCTCGCAGCGCCAGCCGTGCTCGTTCAGGCGCGGATTGTAGACGCGGACCAGGGTGCTCGCCGGGGCACGGTTCGCCGCCAGGCGCCAGTGGCTGAAGATGGCGCCGAACAGGTTGTCGATCGTCTCGTCGCGAACATCCCTGGGCGGCACGTGCTGGAGATAGCCTTCGACGAACGGGGCGAACGCGTCGGCCTTCTGG
>CAZBWP010000175.1:0-5526 GCA_964495295.1 uncultured Rhodospirillaceae bacterium
CTGGCGCACAGTCGTGACGACTACCGCTTCTGGCTGCCCATCCAGACCCGATGGCTGGACAATGACATGCTCGGCCACGTCAACAACGTGGTCTACTTCCGGTATTTCGAAGCGGTGGTCGTGGATTTCCTGATCCGCGAGGCGGGCCTCGACTGGAAGGAGGACCCGCTGGTGCCGTATGCCGTGGACATCCGCTGCCGATTCCGACGGCCGCTGTCGTTCCCGACGGCCGTCGATGCCGGCTTGCGCATCACCAACCTGGGGCGGACCAGCGTCACCTACGGCCTTGGCTTGTTCGCCGCGGACGAGGACGAGCCGGCCGCCGTCGGCCATTTCGTTCACGTCTGGGTCGATCGCGCCAGCGATACCCCGCTGCCGATTCCCGACGACATTCGCAGGGTCTACACGCTTTTCGCCGCCTGAGCCGCAGGTCTTCGCGGTGCGATCAGTGCCCGGCCCAGGGAGTCCAGCCGGGAACAGCCCACCGGCGCGCCGGCACCCCGCAGGAGGGGCAGCCACGCTGGAAGGCCATGATCAGCGGCAGGATCCCGAGCAGGCCGATCCAGCGCAGGTCACCCTCGGCGGCAAACAATGCCGAGAACAGGGCGAGCGCCGGCAGCAGCCGCAACAGCCACGTCACGATGACCTCGACGCGCCTCACGTCTTCAGGCCGAAGTTCTTGAACTTCTTGTTGAACTTGGCGAGCTGACCGCCGCTGTCGAGGAGCCGGTGCACGCCGGTCCAGGCCGGGTGCGTTTTCACGTCGATGCCGAGCTTCAGTGTGTCGCCAGGTCCACCATAGGTCGACCGGGTGGTGAATGTACTCCCGTCCGTCATCTCCACGGTGATCTCGTGGTAGTCCGGATGGATATCCTTTTTCATTGCGCCGCTCCGTCTTGGGAGACCGGGATATAACCGCATGCCCCGCGCAATTCAACGTTCAGCTGTCTCGCCCGCAGCCGCCGCCATCCGCCGCCGCTGATGCAGCATCAGCACGACGACGACAAGCATGACCAGCGCGCCGCCATAGTAGGGCCAGTCACGGCCGACCCAGAAGAACAGCGCGCCGGCCCACATGGAGCCCAGAATGCGAGACAGCGTCGACGCCGAGCGGGTGACGCCCATGGCGCCGCCCAGCGCCTCGGTGCCGACCCTGAGCGAGACCAGGCTGTTGAGGGATGGTGAGACCAGGCTGAAGCCGATGGCGACCACGACCATCGCCGCCAGCAGCATCGGCACCGAGGCGGACACCGGGATCATCAGCATGCCGAGCGCCAACGCCGCGGCCCCCCACACGACCAGCCGCTCCTCCCCATACCGCTTCGCCAAATGGCCGATCGCCCCGCCCTGCAGCGCCGCGGTCAACAGGCCGACGAAGGCGAACAGATAGCCGTTCTGCTCCGGCCCCCAGCCGAAGGCCCGCCGCGACCACATGGCAAACGTCGTCTCCATGCCGGCGAAGACGAACCCGGTGAGGAACAGCAAGGCGATCAGCAGGGCGACGCCCGGCTGGGCCAGCGACCGGCGAAACGCGTGGCGCCGTTCCGCTCCGCTCAGTCCCCGTTGCCGCGCTCGCGCCTCGGCGGACAGCGACTCCGGCAGCAGCCACGCCGCGAGGACGAGGGCAAGGGTCGTCAACCCGGCCGCCGTCAGTGCCGGCGTTGCATAGTCGGCGGCGAGCGGATCGGCGCCGGCGAGAATCCCGCCGATCGCCGGTCCGAAGACGAAGCCCACCCCATAGGCCGCGCCGATCATGCCCATGCCGCGGGCGCGGCTGGCCGCATCGGTCACATCCGCTGCATAGGCGAAGGCGACGCCGATGTTGCCGGCCATGACGCCGCCGACGGCGCGGGCCGCGAACAGCATGATGAGCCCATCGGCGAAGGCGAGCCACACATAGGAAACGGCGAGGCCGGCAAGGGTGAGCAGGAGGACCGGACGCCGCCCGATGCGGTCGCTGAGCCGCCCCCACAGGGGCGCCGTGACGAACTGGGTGCACGAGAACACCGCCATCAGCAGCCCGACCTGTGCCGGGCTGGCGCCGAAATGCTCGCCGTAGAACGGCAGCAACGGGATGATGATGCCGAAACCGATCAGGTCGACGATGACGATGGGCAGCAGGATTCGGAGGCTGCGCTCCCGTACTCGATCGGCGCCGCTCAAGGCTGGGTGAGTTTCAGTTCGATCCGCCGGTTGCGGCGGTTCGCTTCTTCGGTGCCGCTCGTGTCCAGCGGCTGGTGCTCACCGAACCCGGCGGCGACGACCCGCGACGCCGGGAAACCGGCTTGCGTCAACAAATCGACCACGGACAGCGCCCGCGCCATCGACAACTCCCAGTTTGACGCAAACGTGCCGGCGCGGATCGGGACGGCATCGGTGTGCCCGTTGACCTGCAGCACCCAGGGAATCTCCTCCGGGATCAGTTCGGTCAACTGCTTCAGCGACTCGCCCACCTTGCGGATCTCTGCCCGTCCGGCGGCATCGATTTCGGCCGATCCGGACGCGAACAGGACCTCCGACTGGAAGACGAAGCGGTCGCCGACGATCCGGATGTCGCCTTCATCGCCGAGGATCTCGCTGAGCCGACCGAAAAACTCCGAACGGTAGCGGGACAGTTCCTCGACCTTGTCGGCGAGGGCCGCATTGAGGCGGGCGCCGAGGCTCCTGATCTCGATCTTCTTGTCGGTGATGTCGGCCTCGGCGACCGCGAGCAGTCGATTGAGGCGATCGAGATCGGCGCGCAGCTGCGTCAACTGCTGGTTGAGGCGTGCCACCTCCGCCCGACCGCTCTCGGACAGCTCCGCCTCTTTGAGATACCTGGCCTCGGCATCACGGGCGTCGGAGCCGAGCCGCGCGACCTCGGCTTCCAACTCCTGCTTCAGGGCCTGGAGACTGACCACCTGTGCCAGCAACTCGGCCAGGCGCTGCTCCTGGACCTCGATGAGGTCGCGCTCCACGCGCAGCGACTCCTGCGACTGGGCGAGCGCCGCTTCGACGGAGCGGGCGCGCTCGTCGGCCTCGGCGGCGCGCCGGCGCTCCGCATCCAGCGTGCCGGTCGCCTCGGTGGCGCGGGAATCGGCGGCGGCAAGCCGGGCCAACAGGTCGGCGATGCGGCTCTCGGCGTCATCGGCCCGGCTCGTCGTCGCGGCGAGGGTGGCTTGCATCGCGTCGGCCCGCGCCTCCGCCGACTCGGTGCGCGTTCGCAGCAGGGCCATGGCGGCCGCCATGTCGGTCGCCCTCGTTTCCGCCGCGGCAGCGCGGTCCGACAGCACGCGGAGGTTGGCACTGACCTGGTCACGCGCGGTCAGCGCAGCCTGCAGATCGCTCGACAACGAGGTCAGATTGGCGCGCAAGTCCTCGGAGGACCGGCGTTCCAGGTTGAGCAGGTCGGCCAATTCGTTGACCCGGCTGCGCAGCGAGTCCAGGGCCGCGTCGCGACCGGACAGCGCATCATTGAGAAAGAACTGCGCGAGCACGAAGACCATGAGGAGGAACATGATGACCATGAGCAGCGCGGCGAGCGCGTCGACGAACCCCGGCCATGTGTTGACGGTGCGCAGCGCGCGGCGCGATGCCACCGGCATGGCTCAGCGCTCGCCCTCGTCGGCCAGCGCGGCGATGGTCCGGGCGAGCAGCCGGACCTCATTGCGCACCTGTTGGATGATCTCGTCGCGGCCCGCGGACATGTCCTCGACGATGCGCGCCGCATAGAGGTCGAGATTGCGGATGTGGATCCGCGTCGCGTCGTCCATCCCCGGCGCGGTCGGCCGGTCGACGGCATCGGCGAGCCGCGCCAGGATCGGCTTCAGCTCGACCTGGCCCTCGGCGAGCCGCATCATCAGATGCTGCTCGGTCCGCATCTGGTCGGTCAGCGTGCCGATCTGCTCGGCGAGCGCCATGAGATGGGAGCCGACGGCGGCCCGGTTCTCCTCGCCGCGGGACAGCGCCCGCTGTACGCCATCGAGGCTTTCCGCCGTCTGTTCGAGGAGGGCCTGGACGTAGGCCGGGACCGATTGCTCGCCATCGCCGGACAGCGCCCCGCTGGACAGCCGGGTGACGCCCGACAGCCATTCCTCCAGATCGTTGTAGAACCGGTTCATCGCCTGCCCCGCCTGCAGGTCGAGAAAGCCGAGAACCAGCGAGCCACCGAGGCCGAACAGCGACGACGAGAACGCCGTGCCCATGCCCGCGAGCGGCGCTTCCAGGCCGCGCTTCAGGTCGCCGAACACGTCCGCCAGGTCGGAGCCTTCCAGCGACAGGCCGCCGATGACGTCGGCGATCGAACCGATCGTCTGCAACAGGCCCCAGAAGGTGCCGAGCAGACCGAGGAAGATGAGCAGGCCGATGGTGTAGCGCGACAGATCCCGGGACTCATCCAGGCGCGAGAAGATGCCGTCGAGCAGCGAGCGCATCGCCATGGTCGACAGGCTGAGCCGGCCCTTGCGCTCGCCGATCATGGTCGCCATCGGCGCCAGCAGCTTGGGCGGTCGCGCCCGCGCCGCGGCGAAACTGCCGTCGGCCCGGAAGTGCACGATCCAATCGACCTCGGGGCCGAGCATGAGGACTTGGCGGAAGTTGTAGATGATGCCGAGCAGCAGTGCGCCGATAATGAGACCATTGAGCGGAGCGTTGGCCAGGAACGCATCGGCCAGCGGCTCGGCCAGCATCGCCGCGGCCGCGATGACGGCCCCGAGGAACAATCCCATGCGCACCAGATACCGTCGCGGGCGTGTCATCAGCGATGATCCCGGCGGTCAGGCGGCGGACCCGGCCGCCGTCACCGCTCGACAACCTTGACGTCGACGCGATTCTTGGGCTCGCCGGTGGCTTTGTCGCCGAGCGCCCGAACATCGATCCGACGCGAATCGATCCCGCCCGCCTTCAAATACTCGCGCACGGCCAGGGCGCGCGACAGCGACAGCCGACGGGCGCGGCTCGCCGTCAGGTCATCACCGCCGGCGAACGCCAGGATCTGCACCCGCAGGTCCTCGTCGGCCGACAGGGCGCCGAGGACCGAGTCCAGATTGCCCCGGTTCGCCGGGGCGATGGCCGCGGTCTCACCAACAAACGGCAACGCCACGATGCTGCCGGCGGCGATCACCGCGGCCTCCGCTTGCGGCGGCGCGGCGTCGGACCCGGGCGTGGCGCGGGCCGTCTCGACCGGCGCCCCGACCACCGGCGCCTCGACCACCGGCGGCGGCTCCGGTGGACGCGGGGACGGCGGCAGGTCGGGCGGAGGTGGCGGCGCCGTGGCCGTCGACGGCGTCGCGGGCGGCGGCGGCGTCACGGGAGCAGGCGGCGCCACGGGAGGCGGCGGAACCGCGGGCTCGGCGCGCTGGACTTCGGGCAGCGGCTTGGGCGCGGCCTCGACCGGCTCTGCCTCTGGTCGTGGCTCGGCTCGTGGCTCGGGTCGTGTTTGCGGCTCTGGCCGCGGCTCCGGCGGTGCCGTCGGCGAGGGGGGGATGTCCGGCGTCGCGGCGGCCACCGTCGGCTCCCGGGCAACCGGCGCGGCGGCGGGTCGCGGCG
>CAZBWP010000176.1:0-5493 GCA_964495295.1 uncultured Rhodospirillaceae bacterium
GCGGGCGAGGGCGTCGAGCAGGACGTCGAAGCCCTTCTTCTCCACCGCGCGCCCGACCGTCAGCAGCGCCACCGGACGGTCCGGGTCGCTGCCATCGGGGCCCGGCTGGCGCGGGACGTCCGGAAACCGAGCCAGATCGATCCCGTGGTAGACCAGGTCCACCGTTTCGGGCGAAGGCGCCAGCGCCGCCAGGTGCTCGGCGTTGGCGCGCGTGCACGTCACCAGCCAGCGGCAGTCGGCAAGCTTCTCCCGCTTCTCCCAGTCCGGCGTGGTCCAGATGTCCTTGGCGTGCGCCGAGACGGACCACGGCAGACCCAGGATCTTGGCGGCATAGCGGGCGACCGAGGCCGGCGTGTGCAGGAAATGCGCATGAATCCAGCCGACCTCTGGCGGCAACTCGGCGGCCAGCACCAGCGCCTGGCCGAAGCGGCGGATGCGGCTCCGCGTGCGGTCGCGGGCGAAATCCCGGCGCCAGGTGTGCAGGGCGTCCCGGTAGCCCGGCCGTCCTCGCACCCGCCGCCAGCCGGCGGCGACGCGCGCCGGCGCATCGTGCAGGTATTCCGGCAGGTAAGTGACCGGGGCAGCGATCTCGCCATGCACCGGGTGCACGGTCGGATCGGTGGGGTGGCGCAGCGAATAGAGGCGAATGTCCAGGCCGCGCCGCTCCAGCGCCCGGATTTCCTGCGCAATGAAGGTCTCGGAGAGGCGCGGATAGCCCTTCAGGACGAACGCGACCGGACCGGCCACCGCCTCAGGCGCTGCCGGGAACGACGGCGAGGCGGGCGCGCACGCCGGCGCGGTCGTTGAGCCAGTCGTCGACGACGGCGCCGATCACCGAGAGGCCGTCGAGCAGGCCGGCGATGCGGGTCTCCGACGGCCGCGGCTGGTGGGGCAGGGCGCGCAGCGCCGCCGCCATCGTCGCCGGCTCGCAGACGCCGTCGACGGCGAGCATGCGCACCAGGCCCAGCGCCTCGCCGCGCGACGCCCGGATGAACTGTTCCTGCCGTGGCACGGTGCGCGGCACGATCAGCCCCGGCTTGTCGAAGGACAGGATCTCGCAGAAGGTGTTGTAGCCGCCCATGGCGACGATGCCGGCGGCGCCGGTCATCAGCGTCTCGATGTCGGCGTCGAAGGTGATCGCCTCCACATTGTCCAGGCGCGCCGCCCGTTCCTGGAAGCCGCCCTGGGTCGTCGAATGCATGAATGGCCCGAGCACGATCAGCGCGCGATAGGGGATGGTCGGGTCGTGTTCGTAGGCGCGCAAGACCCAGTCGATGACCACGGCGCCGTCGCCGCCGCCGCCGGCGGTGACCAGGATGTAGGGTTCCTGGGTGAACAGGGCGAGCGGCCCGATGGGACGGCCGATCGCCGGCGCGGAGCGCCGCAGATAGCCGGTGTAGCGGATCTTGCCGCGCACGGTCTCGGGCAGCGGCATGCCGGCCAGCGGATCGCACATCTCCGGCATGCCGTAGATCCAGACGTGATCGTAGAGCTCGGCGAGGGCCGGCATGGCGTTCTTGCGCGTCCACTCCTCGGCCAGCGAGGCGGGATCGTCCATCACGTCGCGGAGGCCGAGCACCAGCGGCGTGCCGCGCGACTTCAGCATGGTCAACGTATCGCGCACCTCGCCGCGGAGCCCCAGCGGCTCCTTGTCGACGATGAAGACGTCGGGGGCGAAGGTCGCCGCCGTGTGGCGGATGATCGAGGCGCGCAGCTTGAGGGTCGCATCGATGCCGATGTCGAGCTTCAGCGGCGAATAGTCGCCGTGGCGCAGCTTGATGACGCCGGGCACCCGCACGAAGTCGACGCGGCTGCGGAAGCTGAAACTGCCGATGATCGGCGAGCCCGACAGGATCAGGACGGAGACATCGCTGCGCCGCTCGACCAGGGCATGCGCGATGGTCCGGCAGCGCCGCAGGTGCCCCAGTCCGAACGAGTCGTGCGAGTAGATAAGGATTCGGCGATGCCGGACGTCACGCGCCATGCTCACACCCCCGCGAAGCCCAGGTACCCCGACGCTGCGTATGGTAATCGCCTGTCGCGCGAAGCAATGCAACTTTTTCCGGCAGGGCTGCCTCGGACCGCGGCGTCCAGCGACGGCCGGGCCGCACGGTCAGAACTCCAAGGCGCGCGTCCTGAGAACATGGGGTACGGCACGGACCTTTTGCAGGAGCGGTTCGGCAAGCATTTCGTCCACCTCGATGAGCGCGATGGCGTTGCCGCCCGGCTTGTCGCGGCCAAGGTGGAAGCTGGCGATGTTGATCCCGGCGTCGGCGAGCATGGTGCCGAGTGCGCCGATGATGCCCGGCTTGTCCTCGTTCGAGCAGAACAGCATGTGCGGGCCGATGCGCGCGTCCATCGGGATGCCTTCGATCTCGACGATGCGCGGCTGATCGCCGTTGAACAGCGTGCCGGCGACGGAGCGCGTGCGCGCCTCGGTGGTCACGGTCAGCCGAATCAGCGTCTGATGCGCGCCGGCCTTCTCGTGCCGCACCTCGAGCACGTCGATGTCCCGCTCGGCGGCGATCGCCGGCGCGTTGACCATGTTGACGCTTTCCATCAGCGGCGACAGCAGTCCTTCGAGGATCAGCGCCACCAGCGGCCGCGTGTTCAGCGTCGACGCGTGGCCGCGATACTCGATGCTGACGGATTTGAGCGCGGTTTCGGTGATCTGGCCGGCGAAGCTGCCGACCAGGCGGGCGAGCGCCATGTACGGCCGCAACCGCGGCATTTCGTCCGGACCGACCGACGGCATGTTGAGCGCGTTGGCGACCGTGCCCTGCACCAGGTAGTCCGCCATCTGCTCGGCGATCTGCAGCGCCACCTTCTCCTGCGCCTCTTCCGTGGAGGCGCCGAGGTGGGGTGTCGCCACCACCTGTTCCATGCCGAACAGCGGATTGTCCCGTGCCGGCTCCTGGGTGAACACGTCGAGGGCCGCGCCGGCGACGTGGCCGCTGTCCAGCGCCGCCTTCAGGTCGGCCTCGACGATCAGCGTGCCGCGGGCGCAGTTGATGATGCGGACCCCCGGCTTCATTTTGGCGAGCGACGCGGCGTTGATGATGCCGCGGGTCGAGTCCGTGGCCGGCGCGTGCAGGGTGATGAAGTCGGCGCGCGCCCACAGCCCGTCCAGGTCGACCTTCTCGACGCCCAGGTCGTCGGCGCGTTCGGGCGAGAGATAGGGATCGTAGGCGATCACCCGCATCTTCAGGCCGAGGGCGCGATCGGCGACGATCGAGCCGATGTTGCCGCAGCCGACGATGCCGAGCGTCTTGCCGGCGAGCTCGACACCCATGAAGCGGGACTTCTCCCACTTGCCGGCGTGGGTCGAGGCGTTGGCCACCGGGATCTGCCGGGCCAGCGCCATCATCATCGCGATTGAATGCTCGGCCGTGGTGATGGAGTTGCCGAATGGCGTGTTCATGACGACGACACCGCGCGCCGTCGCCGCCTTGACGTCGATGTTGTCGACACCGATGCCGGCACGACCGACCACCTTCAGGTTGGTGGCGGCGGCGAGAATGTCGGCCGTGACCTTGGTGGACGAGCGCACGGCGAGACCGTGATAGTCGCCGATCTTCGCCTTCAAGGCCTCGGGGCTGAGGCCGGTGTCGACGTCGACGTCGACACCGCGCTCGCGGAAAATCTCGGCGGCGCGCGCCGACATGCTGTCGGAGATCAGGACTTTCGGCATGCTCGGAAACTCCGGTCAGGCGGCCGCTTCGGCCTCGGCGCGGATCTGCCCCCAGGCCCAGTCGAGCCACGGGAACAGGGCCTTGAGATCGTCGGTTTCAACGGTGGCGCCGCCCCACAGGCGGAGCCCCGGCGGCGCATCGCGATAGGCGCCGATGTCGTAAGCGACGCCCTCGGCTTCGAGCAGTGTCGGGATGCGCTTGGCCACCGCCGCCTGTGCCGCGCCATCGAGCGCCATGAACCACGGGTCGACGATCGACAGACAGATCGAGGTGCACGACCGCGTTGCCGGATCGATGGCGAGAAAATCGACCCAGTCGGTGCGATCGACCCAGCCGGTGACGGCGGCGAGATTGGCCTCGCTGCGGCGGATGAGTGCACGGAGACCGCCCAGTCCGTCCGCCCAGGCGAGGGCGTCCAGCACGTCCTCGACGCAGAGCAGGGAGACGGTGTTGATGGTCTCGCCCTTGAAGATGCCGTCGATCAGCTTGCCGCCCTTGGTCAGGCGGAAGATCTTCGGCAGCGGCCACGGTGGCGTGTAGCCTTCCAGGCGTTCCACGGCGCGCGGCGACAGGATCAGCATGCCGTGCTGCGCCTCGCCGCCGAGCACCTTCTGCCACGAGAAGGTGGTGACATCGAGCTTGTCCCACGGCAGGTCCATGGCGAACACCGCCGAGGTGGCGTCGCAGAGCGTCAGGCCGGTGCGGTCGGCGGCGATCCAGTCGGCATCGGGAACGCGCACGCCCGAGGTCGTGCCGTTCCAGGTGAACACCACGTCGCGCGCCGGATCGACGGTCGCGAGGTCGGGCAGGGCGCCGTAGTCGGCCTCCAGGGCCCGGACGTCGGCGAGCTTGAGCTGTTTCACGATATCGCTGACCCAGGCGCTGCCGAAGCTTTCCCAGGCCAGGACGTCGACGCCGCGAGGGCCGAGCAGGGTCCACATGGCCATCTCGATCGCGCCCGTGTCCGAGGCCGGAACGATGCCGATGCGATAGCCGTCGGGCACGCCGAGCAGGGCGCGCGTCCGATCGATCACCGCCGTGATCTTCGCCTTGCCGGGCTTCGATCGGTGCGAGCGGCCGAGACAGGCGCCGCCGAGCGCCGCCGGCGTCCATCCGGGACGCTTGGCGCAGGGACCTGAGGAGAAGCAGGGGTTGGCCGGACGCTGGGCCGGCCGCGCGAACGAGGTCATTGGGGGTGTCTCCCATCCTTCCAGATGGGTCGCGACCCGGTGGGAGGTCGTGGCCCGGCCGCTGTATACGCAGCGAATGGTTGACGGTCAATGAAGCGTTTGCACTCGACAGCCCGTGCCAACGGCGCGTTGACCGTTTGCACTCGACAGCCCCTGCCGCCATGGGGTTGAGTGCGGGCTTCCGTCAGGCAACGGGATCGTCAGCCCTGCCATGCCGCGCGTCCGAATCACCGTCCTCGTCTGGTTCATCGCTGCCGCGCTGTGGACCGGCTTGGCCTTTGCCGGAGCCTGCCCGGCGACGGATTCCGTGTCGACGGCGGCGGCGATCGCCGATGGCCACGCCTATCGCAAGCACGTCGTCGAGGAGCGGCAGTTCGAGCGGGGCCGGCGGATCGACGGCCGGCGATTCGCCGCGCCGACCATCGACTCCGAGCAGGCGTTCGCCAGCTTTCTCGCGGCGATCCTCAGAGAGCCGGCCGCCTCGCGCCGGCTGGAAAACCGCCGCTTCGCCTTCTGGGATGAGGCGACGGGCACGATCGTCATCGTCAATCTGGGAGCCGACGACTGCGGCACCGCCTTTCGTCCGAGGCGCGGCCGCGCCTACTATGACG
>CAZBWP010000177.1:0-2566 GCA_964495295.1 uncultured Rhodospirillaceae bacterium
CGATCTGGAAGTAGCGGTCGAAGCCCGACGCCATCAGCAGCTGCTTGAACTGCTGCGGCGCCTGCGGCAGCGCGTAGAACAGGCCGGGGTGCTGGCGGCTCGGCACCAGGTAGTCGCGCGCGCCCTCCGGCGACGAGGCGGTGAGGATCGGCGTCTGCATCTCCAGGAAACCGGCCTCGGTCATCCGCCGGCGGATCGACGAAATGATCGCGCTGCGCAGCACGATGTTGGCGTGCGGCCGGTCGCGGCGGAGGTCGAGGAAGCGATAGCGCAGCCGCGTTTCCTCGCCGTATTCCGTGTCGCCGAACACCGGCATCGGCAGCGGGTCCGCCGGCGAGTTGACGGTGTAGTCGTCGATGCGCACCTCGATGCCACCGGTCGGCAGGGTGGGGTTGACCGTCTCGTCGCTGCGGCCGACGACGCGGCCGTCGATGGTGACGACGCTCTCCGGGCGCGTCGCCTCGATCGCCGCGAACAGCGGGCTCTCCCGCTCGATGACGCACTGCGTCACGCCATAATGGTCGCGCAGGTCGACGAACAGGAGGCCGCCGTGGTCGCGCTTGCGGTGGACCCAGCCGGACAGGCGCACGGTGATGCCGACATGGTCGAGGCGCAACGCGCCACAGGTGTGGGAGCGGAAAGGATGCATGGCTGACCCGAAATGCGTGAGACCGGAACGGAGTGCAGGCGCACCCGACACCGGGTGCTGGCGTTTGTCAAGCAGGCTAGGGTCCAATTGGTGAAGGATCCCTTGCCGCCGCCGGCGGCTTCGCGATAAGAGGGCGGCAATGACTGTCGCGGCGTTGTTTTTCGATTTCGACGGGACCCTGGTGGAGTCCCTGGACGCCAAGGTCGCGGCGTTCCGCGAGCTCTATGCGCCGTTCGGCGATGCCGTCGCCGACGCCGCCGTCGCCCACTATCGAGCCACCACCGGCGTGCCGCGTGGCGTGCGGATTCGTGCGTGCCACGAGCGCTTCCTCGGCCGTGTGCCGGACGACCGCGAGGTGCGCCAGCTCAGCGACCGGTTCGGCGCGATGGTCGAGGGGCAGGTGATCGCCGCGGACTTCGTGCCGGGCGCCGAATCGTTCCTCTGGGGCCACGCCGGCACGCCGTCGCTGTTCATCGTGTCGGCGACGCCGCAGCCCGAGCTCGAGCGCATCGTCACCGCCCGCTCCATGGAGCATTATTTCGAAGGCATCTTCGGCTCGCCGCCCGGCAAGGCCGAGATCCTGCATGACCTGCTCAGCACCTATTGGATCGACCCGGCGCGGGCGCTGATGGTCGGCGACGGCCTGGCGGATCTGGAGGCGGCGACCGCCGCCGGCATCGGCTTCGTCGGCCGCGTCCGCCCGGGCGATGCCGATCCGTTTCCGCCTTCGACGCACCGCATCCCCGATCTCACGTGGCTGCCGCCCTTGCTCAACGATTTCGATGCCTGAGATGGCCGCGGCGCAGGCCCGGGTTTGCGCCGGCGCCGTTTCCCTGTATCAGAGCGTTCCATGGCGTTGATCACCGACACCGAAGCCCTGAGGGCATTCTGCCAGCAGCTCGCCGGCAGCCCGTACGTGACCGTCGATACCGAGTTCATGCGCGAGCGCACGTTCTGGCCGAAGCTGTGCCTGGTGCAGGTCGCCGGCCCGGATGCGGCGGCGGCGATCGACCCCCTGGCGGAGGGGATGGACCTGGCGCCGCTGCTGGACCTGTTGGCGGCACCGGAGACGGTGAAGGTGTTCCACGCCGCCCGCCAGGATCTGGAGATCTTCCTGCAACTCATGGGCTGCATGCCGGCGCCGGTATTCGATACCCAGGTGGCGGCCATGGTCTGCGGTTTCGGTGATCAGGTCGGCTACGAGACATTGGTCGCCCGGCTGACCAAGGCGCACGTGGACAAGGCGTCGCGCTTCACCGACTGGTCGATCCGGCCGTTGAGCGAGCGACAGATCGATTACGCGCTGAGCGATGTCACCCACCTCCGCCGCATCTACGAACGCTTGCGCCAGCGGATCGAGGCGGAGGGCCGCGGCGCCTGGCTCGACGAGGAAATGGCGACGCTGACCGATCCCGCCATCTATGAAATCGACCCGATGGACGCCTGGCAGCGGATCAAGTGCCGCAGCAGCAATCCCCGGTTCCTCGCCGTGCTGCGCGAGGTGGCGGCATGGCGAGAACGGCTGGCGCGTGACAAGGACGTGCCGCGCAACCGCATCCTGCGCGACGAGGCGCTGATGGAGATCGCCCACCACCACCCGCGGACGGTGGAGGATCTGGCGCGCACCCGCGGCCTCGGCCGCGGTCTGGCCGAAGGGTCCGGCGGCGCCGCCGTGCTGGAGGCGGTGGCGCGCGGCATGGCGGTGCCCGAGCCGGAGTGCCCGCAGCCGCCGGCGCGGCGCGACGTGCCGAACCGCTATGGCGCCACGGTGGAACTGTTGAAGGTGCTGCTGCGCGTGCAGTGCGACGCCCACGCCGTGGCCCAGCGGCTGGTCGCGTCGTCGGCGGACATCGAGGCCATCGCCGTCGATGGCGAGGCGGCGGCGGTGCCGGCGCTGCACGGCTGGCGCCGCGAGGT
>CAZBWP010000177.1:2666-5462 GCA_964495295.1 uncultured Rhodospirillaceae bacterium
CCCGGATGCAGGGCATTGACGGTGATGCCGTCGTCGATCAGGCGCGGCGCCAGGGTGTAGGTGAAATAGAGGTTGCAGAGCTTGGAGCGCTGGTAGGCGCGCCAGCCGAGATAGCGGCGTTCGCCTTGCAGGTTGTCGAAGGCGAGGCGGACGCGGCGATGGGCGTTGGAGGCGACGACGACGACGCGCGCCGGCGCCGCCGCACGCAGCGCCGGCAGCAGCAGGCGGGTGAGCAGGACGTAGCCCAGGTGGTTGAGGGCGAGGGTCATCTCGATGCCGTCGGCGCTGAGCCGGCGGGAGCCGAACATGGCGCCGGCGTTGTTCACCAGCACGTCCAGTTTCGGCACGCGCTCCAGCACCTCGCCGGCCAGCCGATGGATATCGGCCTGGCGCGTCAGGTCGGCGGCAAGGAAGTGGGCCGCGGCGTCGCCGTGTCGCGCCCGCAGCCGGTCGACCACGGCGCCGCCGCGGACGGCATCCCGGCCGACGACCAGCACGCGGGCGCCCCGGTCGGCCAGCGCCTCGGCGGTCAGCCGGCCGATCCCCGCGGTGGCCCCGGTGACGAGGCACGTCTTGCCGGTCATGGGCTGGTCGTCACGCATTCTCTCGCATCCCTCTCCGGTCTTCCCATGGGCCAAAGATGCGGCCGCGACAGGCGCATCGCCAGCACCGCCGGCGGCACGCCGAAGCGCGCGAACCATGGCAGACCCTTTACCGGGGGCTGCCTGTGCGGCATGGTCCGGCTGGCGAGCGCCAAGCGCCAAGCCTGTCAACAACGGATCCCATGCCGATGTGTCCGCGCATTCCTGCCCTCGTCGGCGCCTTGGCTGTGGTCGCAGCGTGTGTTGCCGGCTGCGAGGATGCGCCGACGACGACGGTGGTCCATCAGGTCGAGGATCCCTGGTCGTTCGCGCAGGCGACGCTGATGGCGGGGCCGATGCCGGTGATCATCGAGGGGCGCGCCTACGATGTTGATCCGGGCCGGATCGCCGGGGTGGTCACCCGCGCGCTCGCGGTCGGCGTCACGCGGACGGCGACGGCGCGATTCGCCGCCGATCCGGATCGGCTGATCACCGGTGGCGTCCGCATGGTCATGACCTTCAACGGCGGCGAAGGACTGGACGGCTTCACCCAGTGCGCCGGGCGGAGCGCCGGCGGTGATCCTGCCGCCGGCGGCGCGGTGCGCGCGATCACCAGCCTGTGCATGGGCGAGACGCTGCTGGTGACGGTGCGCGGTCGGCTCGGCCGCAGCGATGGCCTGGAGGATCCCCGCTTCGCCGCCCTCATCCGGCAGATCGCCGTCGACCTGTTTGCCTCGCCAGAGGGGCAGTAAGAGGGGCGGTAGGGCAGCGATCCGACGCTCAGAGGAACCAGCCGACGATCTCGCGCCAGCGGCGCGGGCCGTGGGCGCGGCCGCTCCATACCTGGAACGTGTGCCAGACGCCCTTGCCCCAGAGGTGTTCGCTGAGCGTCTGGTTGTCGCAGAGGAACGGATCGTGTTCTCCCACCACGAGTTTAATGTCCAGGCGGCGAATGGACTCCAGGAGTCCGGGATCGTCCAGATTGGCCATGTAGTGGTTCGGCATGTTGAAGTAGATATCGGAATCATAGTAGCCATCGAACAGATCGCGGAACCCGTCGATCTGCCGGGTCAGGTCATATCGGCCGCTGACTCCCACAACCCGATTGAACGCAGACGGGTGGCGCAAGGCAATATTGACGGCGTGATAGGCACCGAAGCTGCATCCATGCGAGATCAGATAGGGCGTCGGATTGATGTGCCAGCTGAACGGCAAGACCTCCTGCAAGATATAGTACTCGTATTGGCAGTGACGGAGGATACGGTCCCGTGGGTTGTTCCAGTTGCAGTAGAAAGTTTCTTGGTCGACGCTGTCGACGCAGACCAGTTGCAGCCAGCCGTTTTCCAGCTTGTCCGCCACGGCGTCGATCATCCCCATGTTTTCGTAGTCGAAAAAGCGTCCGACGCGGGTCGGAAACACGAGGACGCGGGCACCGCCATGCCCGAAGACCAGAAGCTCCATGTCGCGCCCGAGCGCGCTGCAGAACCACTTGTGATAATCGCGTTTCATTGGAATGACACTTTGTTGACAATCGGTTCCGGCGATGTCCGTCAGTCTTTGCGCGGATGATGAAAACGCGATCTGGCTCCTACCATTTATAGGTGAACGATGAAAGCAGACTTGTTTGTTGTTTGTGTTGCGATGGCACAGTATAGTGAACGATTGGAAGTCGCCGCATTTGATGACAGTTTGATGAAAGGGTGCCGCGGACGGATGACGACCAACGGTGATGCCAGACGCTCTGGTTCCCGGCCGGCGGCCTGAGCCGCGCCATGCCCGATTGGTTCGATGCCGAGGTGGATTCCCTGGAGCGGCGGACGCGCCATCGCCGTGGCAGCGACGACCTGGTGCTGTTCTACGGCAGCTCGACGTTCACGCTCTGGGACGATCTGGAGACGCGATTTCCCGGGGTCTGCGCCGTCAACCACGGGTTCGGCGGGGCGACGCTCGCCGACTGTCTGGAGTATTTCGACCGGCTGGTGACGCCGATGGCGCCCAGCGCCGTCGTCCTCTATGCCGGCGACAATGACCTGGACAACGGCGCCTCACCGGAGCTGGTGCGCGAGCGCGTCGAGCACTTTCTGCTGCGCAAGCGGGCGGCGCTGGGGCCGATCCCCATGGCGTACGTCTCGATCAAGATCAGTCCCGCCCGCTTCCACATCATGCACAAGATCGCCTACGCCAACCGGATCATCGAGCGGTCGCTGTTCTCCCG
>CAZBWP010000178.1:0-5405 GCA_964495295.1 uncultured Rhodospirillaceae bacterium
CCGACGTCCTGAAGGCCGACAAGCCTGTGCTCGTCGATTTCTGGGCCGAGTGGTGTGGGCCCTGCAAGCAGATCGCGCCGTCCCTCGAGGCCCTCGACACGGAAATGGGGGACCGGGTGACCATCGCCAAACTCAACATCGACGAAAACCCGATGACGCCCTCGAAGTACGGCGTTCGGGGCATTCCGACGCTGATGCTGTTCAAGGACGGACAGGTGGCGGCGACGAAGATCGGCGCGCTGCCGCAAGGCAAGCTGTTCGAATGGGTCGAATCCGTGATTTAGGGTTCGCGCCGCTTGCCCTGACGGATTAACTCCCCGCGTCCTCCGGCTGCGCATTGTCCCGCAGCACGCTGCCGATCAGATACAACGACCCGCAGATCAAGATCCGCGAAGCCGCGGTCGCCAACCCCTGCGCCCGCGCCAGCGCCGTCGCCACGTTGGCGCAAGCCTCCGAACGATGGCCGTGCGACGCGGCGATCTGCTGCAACGCCTCGGCGGACAGGCCGGCGGCGCTGTCGGGCACCGGGACGGTCAGGATCACCTGGGCCCGCGGGGCAATGATCCGCAGGAAAGCGTCGGCATCTTTCGTCTGCAGCATGCCGACGATGAGCATGACGGGACGGTCCGCCCAGCCCTCCAGATGGTCGGCGAGAACGGCGGCGGCGGCCGGATTGTGGCCGCCATCGATCCAGACCTCCCAGTCGGCGGGGACCCGGGCGGCGAGGCGCCCGGCCGCCAGCCGCTGCAGGCGTCCCGGCCAGCGGGCCGTCGCGATGCCGTCTGCCAGTCGTTCTGGATCCAGCGCCGCCGCGAGAACGTGCTCCGCAACCGCCGTCGCGAGCCCGGCATTGCCGATCTGAAAGGCGCCGCTGAGGCCCGGCGTGGGGAGCTGGCGCCGCCCCTGCCCGCCCTCGAAGATGATGCCGTTGGCGCCACGCTCGACCCGCCAGGTCCGGTCCCCCAGGAGGAGCGGCGCGCCCACCGCTGCGGCCCGCGCCTCGATCACCGCGCTTGCCTCGGGCGCCTGGCCGGCCGACACGCAGACCACGCCCGGCTTCAGGATGCCCGCCTTCTCCGCCGCGATCTGGGCGAGGGTCGCGCCGAGATAGCCTTGATGATCGAGCGCGATCGGCGTCAGCACCGTGGCCGCGGGCCGGCGCACCAGGTTGGTTGCGTCCAGACGTCCGCCGAGACCGGTCTCCAGCAACAGGACGTCGGCCGGAACCCGGGCGAATGCCAGGAAGGCGGCGGCGGTGGTGATCTCGAAAAAGGTGATCGGCGCGCCGGCGTTCGCGGTCTCGCAGTCCTCGAGCAGGCCGCCCAGCGTGTCGTCATCGATTTCGGTGCCGGCGAGGACGATGCGTTCGTTGAAGCGGACGAGATGCGGTGAGGTGTAGACGTGGACGCGCCGGCCGTGCGCTTCCAGGATCGCCCGCAGGAAGGCGATGGTCGAGCCCTTGCCATTGGTTCCGGCCACGTGCACGACCGCGGGCAGGCGGTCCTGAGGGTCGCCCAGTCGCCCCATGAGCCTGGAGACGCGATCGAGAGAGAGATCGATCGACCGCGGATGGAGGCGTTCCAGACGCCTCAGCAGACCATCAATGTTCAGCGGCGTGATCCACGACGTCCGCCCCCTTGCGATCGCCCCGCTCCGGACCCTGCACCGCATCGGCGCCGTTGGGATGCAGGGAAAAGACCGGCGCCGGGGCCCGGCGATTGATGCTCAGATCAACCAGTCGGCGGAGCACCGGGGACAGCTCCCGGCGGCCGACGACCAGATCGCTCGCGATCCCCGGCGGATCGGCCGAAGGCAAGGCATCCGCGCCCCGGCGAGGCGGCTCACCCGGAGGAGCACGGTTACTGGACGCCTCGCGGACGATGATGTCGCCGAACGCGCCCACCAAGGGCAGGGTCGAGCCGTCGTATCCCGCCACCAGCACCGTGATCGTCGGCATGCCCACCTTCGCCAGGTCGCGCAGCGCCGGCAGGACCCGGCAGGCTTGCGCCGACGCCAGCAGTCCCTCCTGGGCGCGGAGGGCGTTCGGCCCGGTGAAGACGATCAGCGGCACGCGCTGCAGGGCCGCCAATCGCGCCGCCTGGGCGAGCGCCGCGCCGGCCTGAACGCCGATGCTGCCGCCGAGGAACGCGGGGTCGACGCACGCCGCCACCAGATCGTTGCCGCCGGCGGTGCCGCGCGCGATGACCAGCGAGTCCCGGGCCGACGTGCGCGCCTGCGCATCCTTCAGCCGGTCCGCATAGCGCCGGGCGTCCCGGAACCGCAGCACATCGCTGTTGACCTCCGGCGTTTCCACCGCCTCGTAGCGCCGATCATCGAACAGCGCGGCGAAGCGCTCCGCCGGACGCAGCGGGTTCAGGTGTCCACAGCGCGGACAGATCCCCATCTCTGCCCGGAACATCTCGGGCGCGGCCTCGAAGCCACAGCCGCGGCACGCGCCGGTGTCCTTCTCGTCGCGATCGACACCGACGATGTCCCGGAAGCGCGGACCGACAAAATCCGAAAGCCAGCTCATCGCGGCTCAATCCCGCACGGGTGCCGCAGCGACGGCCTCGGCCAGTTGGCGCACGAACGACACGGCATCGGCAACCAGCGAGGGGCTCGGCTTGCCGTCCTCGGAGACGTGCGACGCGATGGTCGACACCAGTGCCGAGCCGACCACGGCCGCATCGGCGGCACATGCCACCGTCGCCGCCTGCGCGGGCGTCTTGATGCCGAAGCCGACGGCGACCGGCAACGCAGTGCGGGCCCGGATCCTTTCGACCTGGCGGCCGATCTCCTCGGCCGTCGCCGAGCGCGTGCCGGTGATGCCGGTGATCGCGACCGAATAGAGAAAGCCCTGCGCCTGTTGCACGATGGCATCGAGACGGGCGTCGTCGGTGGTCGGCGCCACCAGCAGCACCATGTCGAGGCCGGCGGCGGTCGCCGGCTCCCGCAGTTCGGCCATCTCCTCCGGCGGCAGGTCAACGACGATCAGCCCATCGACCCCGGCATCCCGCGCATCGGCGGTGAACCGCTCCACCCCGTAGGACAGGATCGGATTGTAGTAGCCGAACAGGATGATCGGGGTCGTTCCATCGACCTGGCGGAAGCGGGCGACCTGATCCAGGGTGCGGGCCAGGGTCTGGCCCTGTCGCAAGGCGCGCAGGGATGCCGCCTGGATCGCCGGGCCGTCCGCCATGGGATCGCTGAACGGCACCCCGAGTTCGATGACATCGGCGCCCGCGTCCGACATGCGCAGCAACAGCTCGAGCGAGACCTCGGGCGTCGGGTCGCCGGCGGTGAGGAAGACGACGAGCCCCGATCGACGGGCGGCCCGGAGGTCCGCGAAGCGCCGGGCGATGCGGTTGCCCTGGCTCACAGGTCGACGCCCAGGTGGGAGGCGACCGTGAAGACGTCCTTGTCGCCGCGGCCGCACATGTTCATCAGGATGATGTGATCTGCGGGAAGCTGCGGCGCGATCCGCGCCACATGCGCCAGCGCGTGCGCCGGCTCCAGCGCCGGAATGATGCCCTCCTGTCGGGAGCACAGCGAGAACGCCTCCAGCGCGGCGGCGTCGCCGACCGCCACGTACTCGACGCGACCGGTGTCCCTGAGCCAGGCGTGCTCCGGGCCCACGCCCGGATAGTCTAGACCGGCCGCCAACGAATGCCCTTCGAGAATCTGTCCGTCGTCGTTCTGCAGCAGGTACGTGCGGTTGCCGTGCAGCACGCCCGGGCGGCCCGCGGTGAGCGAGGCGCAGTGCTCCCCCGTTTCGATGCCGTGGCCGCCCGCCTCGACGCCGATGAAGCGGACATCCGCATCGTCGAGGAACGGGTGAAACAGTCCGAGCGCGTTGGAGCCTCCACCGATGCAGGCGACGAGCGTGTCGGGCAACCGGCCCTCCCGCTCCAGCATCTGCGCCCGCGCCTCGCGGCCGATGACGGACTGGAAGTCGCGGACCATCTTGGGATACGGATGCGGTCCCGCCGTCGTGCCGATCAGGTAATAGGTATCCTCGACGTTGGCGACCCAGTCCCTGAGCGCCTCGTTCATGGCGTCCTTCAAGGTGCCGGAGCCGCTGGTCACCGGCTTCACCGTCGCGCCCAGCAGCTTCATCCGGAAAACGTTGGGCGATTGGCGCTCGATATCCGTTGCGCCCATGTAGATCTCGCAGCGGATGCCGAACCGCGCGCACACCGTTGCCGTGGCCACGCCATGCTGACCGGCGCCGGTTTCGGCGATCACCCGCTTGGCGCCCATCCGCCTGGCGAGCAGGATCTGGCCGAGGGTGTTGTTGATCTTGTGCGCGCCCGTATGGTTGAGCTCGTCCCGTTTGAAATAGATCTTGGCGCCGCCGAAGTGGTCGGTCAGCCGCTCGGCAAAATACAGCGGACTGGGGCGGCCGACATAGTGCTCCAAGAACTGTTCGAACTCGTGACGGAAGTCCGGATCGGCCGCCGCGTCCTGGTAGGCCTTGTCGAGCCGGATGATCAGCGGCATCAGCGTCTCGGCGACGTAGCGGCCGCCGTAGATGCCGAAGTGGCCGTTCGGGTCGGGGCCGCCGCGGTAGCTGTTCGGGCGTTCAACGGATTGGAAACTCACCGACGTCTGATCCCTCTGCTGCGTGACGGTCGCCGAAAGCCGGATGATCTACCACGCGCGACCGGCCGGTTCCAGTTCACAGACACCTTCGACGGGTTTGGTCGAACGTGACGGATGCACGTCAGATGGAGTGGGATGCGCGCAGCGACCGTGCACGCCTTGAATGCACCGCTGCACCAGGTGGCAATCAGCCGCGTCCGGCGCGCGCGGCCTCCCGGAGAAAGCCGGCGATCATCGCCGGGCTCTTGACGCCCTTGGCGCTTTCCACGCCCGAGGACACGTCGACGATGGGCGCACCCGTCGCGGCGACGGCGGCGGCGACGTTTCCGGCGGTGAGGCCACCCGCCAGGATCCAGGGCCGGACCCAGGAGCGTGCATGCAGCAGCGTCCAGTCGAAGGCCGCGGCATTGCCGCCCGGTCGGGTCGCCTGGGACGGCGGCGGCGCATCGAACAGCAGCCAGTCGGCGACGGCTTCATACGCTCGCACCCGCTCCACATCGAACCCGGCCCCCACCGCGATCGCCTTGATGACGGGAACGCCGAAGCGTTCGCGGATTTCCGCCACCCGCTCGGGGGTCTCCGTGCCATGGAGCTGGAGAACCGTGACGCGGCCATGGGCGAGCACGTCCGTCAGCGCCATGTCATCGGCGTCGACGACCAAGCCGACGCGCCAGACGGTCGCCGGAACGTCAAGGGAGAGCGCGCCCGCGTCCATCGGCGAAATGAATCGCGGCGACCGCTGGAAAAAGACGAAGCCGACGAAACGGGCGCCACCCTCCACGGCCGCGTCGAGACAGTCGCGG
>CAZBWP010000179.1:0-5403 GCA_964495295.1 uncultured Rhodospirillaceae bacterium
CGACGCCGTCCATGACCTGCTCGCGGGTCAGCACGCCGGCGCCGTCGCGCATCAGATCGGCGACGCTGCGGCCGTCGCGCGCACCTTCGACGACAAAGTCGCTGATCAGCGCCACGGCCTCGGGGTAGTTGAGTTTCACTCCGCGCTCCAGCCGACGGCGCGCGACCGTCGCGGCCATGGCGACCAGCAGCTTGTCCTTCTCCCGCGGCGACAGATTCACTGGCGTCTCTCCTGTTTCGTGTCAGACATGCCAGAGCCGCGGCAGACTCGGCGGCAGTCCGCCGACCGTACACCGAAATGCCGACCAGAACGACCCAAACGATCTGCGCACCAGGGCGGTGTCGGCGCCGAGCCAACGCACGACGAGAACATCTCCCACACACGTGGCGGCCGTGCGGACGTGCGGTGCGTCGAGCAGGTCGCGGGCGGCGGCCAGCCGGTCGCGCGCGTCGTCGGCCACGTAGACCGCGGTGGCGTAGGCGACCGCGCCGGCGAGCCCCGCCGGATGATCGAGGGGAAGGCCGACGTCGCCGGCCAGGCGGAAGGCGTCGGACCAGACGAGGCGGCCATCGCGGGCCACTTCCCAGGCATCGTGCACGAGGCCCGTGGTCAACCGCTCGCCGCGTGCCGTGCGTCCGAACACCAGGATCTCCCCGGCGAGCAGCCGGGCGCCCGGCGCGGCGTCGACGCGCGTCCGCCGGCGTAACCGCGCCCCCTCGAACAGGATGGTGTCCTGCGGCAGCCATTCCAGCCACGACCCGGCCGCGGCCCGCAGCACGACACCGACGGCGACGTCGGCGCCGGTGGATCGGTAGACCTTCTCGGCCGCCTGCGCCACGACCAAGGCGCGCGCGCCCTCTCGAACCGAGACGTCGACGGCAAGGCGGTCGCCACCGACCAGCCCGCCGGAGGTGGTCACGACCGCGGCCAGCGGGATATCGCCGCGGGCCGGTGTGGGGAACATCAGCCTGAGCGGCGCCCGATGATAAAGGTGGGCCAAGCGGGTGCCCCCATGGTGGTGCGCGAACACCACGGCGGCCGCCCCATCCATCCCGGCCGGTGCGCGGCGGCTAGACGGTAAGGTACCGACGGACATCGTCCTCGATCAGGTCGGCGGCGAGGCCGGACATGACCACCTCGCCGCGATCCATGACGGCGAATCTGTCGGCCAGGTCGCGGGCAAACTCGAAGTACTGTTCGACGAGCAGGATCGCCATGTCGCCGCGCCCGGCGAGGACGCGGATCACGTTCTCGATGTCCTTGATGATGGACGGCTGGATCCCCTCCGTCGGCTCGTCGAGGACGAGCAGGCGCGGCCGGGTGACCAGCGCCCGGGCGATGGCGAGTTGCTGCTGTTGCCCGCCCGACAGGTCGCCGCCGCGCCGGCCCAGCATGTCGCGCAGCACCGGGAACAGGGCAAACACCTCATCGGGGATGTGGCGGAGGGCGCGGGGAATGGCGGCGTAGCCGGTCTCCAGGTTCTCCAGCACGGTGAGCAGCGGGAAGATTTCGCGCCCCTGCGGCACGAAGGCGATCCCGCGCGCAGCGCGCTCGTGCGGTCGCCGCTGGGTGATATCCTCACCCTCCCAGATGATCCGTCCCCCGGCCACCGACTGGTGGCCGACGATGGCCCGCAGCAGCGAGGTCTTGCCGACCCCGTTGCGGCCGAGGATGCAGGTCACCTGCGCTTTCTCGGCGACGACGCTGACGTTCCGCAGCGCTTGGCTGGCGCCGTAGAACAGATTGATCCCCTCGACGGTCAGCATGCCTCAGCGCCCAAGGTAAACCTCGATCACCTTCTGGTTCTGCTGCACGCTTGCCATGGAGCCCTCGGCGAGCACCGAGCCTTCGTGCAGCACCGTGACCCGACAGTCCAGCGAGGCAACGAACAGCATGTCGTGTTCGACCACGACCACGGAGTGGTCGCGGGCGATCTGCTTCAGCAACACCGCGGTCTGTTCGGTCTCGTGGTCGGTCATGCCGGCCGCCGGCTCATCGACCAGCAGCAGTTCCGGATCCTGCATCAGCAGCATGCCGATTTCCAACCACTGCTTCTGGCCATGGGACAGGCTGCCGGCGAGGCGGCGACGGTGATCGGCGAGCGACACCGTTTCCAGCACCTCATCGATGCGCTCACGTTCGGCGGTATCGAGACGCGAGAACAGGCATCGGAACACGCCGCGACGACCGGCCAGCGCCAACTCCAGGTTGTCGTTGACGGTGTGGCTCTCGAAGACGGTCGGCTTCTGGAACTTGCGGCCGATTCCCAGGTTGGCGATCCGAGCCTCGTCCAGTCGGGTCAGGTCGATGCTGCCGTCGAAGTAGACCTCGCCGGCATCCGGCCGGGTCTTGCCGGTGACCACGTCCATCATGGTCGTCTTGCCGGCGCCGTTGGGGCCGATGATGGCGCGCAGTTCGCCCGCGGTGACGTAGAAGCTGAGCCCGTTGAGGGCGCGGAAACCGTCGAAGCTCACCGTGACGCCGTCCAGGTAGAGCAGGGTGTCGGCAAGGTCCGGGCGTGCCTGCGGGTGCACGTCGCGACCGAGGGGCGAGCCGGGCGTCATGGCGCGGCCTTTCCGTCGGGGCGCAGACCGACGGGACCGATGCCTCCGGGATCTCCTCGCGAGCCCGAGCGGTTCAGCGCCTCGTCAACCGTGCCGACGATCCCCTTGGGCAGGAACAGGGTCACGGCGATGAACAGGCCGCCAAGGGCGAATAGCCAGATCTCCGGGATCGCCCCGGTCAACCACGTCTTGGCGTAGTTCACCAGAATGGCGCCAAGGATGGCGCCATGGAGGGTGCCGCGGCCGCCGACCGCCACCCAGATCACGATCTCGATGGAGACCGGGGGGGCGAACTCGCCGGGATTGATGATGCCGACCTGCGGCACGTAGAGGGCGCCGGCGATGCCGGCAAGCACCGCCGAGAGCGTGAACACGAACAGCTTGTAGTATTCGACGCGATATCCGAGGAAGCGGGTTCGGCTCTCGGCGTCGCGGATGCCGACAAGCACCTTGCCGAGGCGCGAGGCGACGATCAGCCGGCAGACCAGGTAACCGGCGGCGAGCGCCACCGCCGTCGCCGCGAACAGGCCGGCCCTGGTTTCGCTGCTCTGGATGTCGAAACCGAGGATGTCCTTGAAATCGGTGAGGCCGTTGTTGCCGCCGAAGCCCATGTCGTTGCGGAAGAACGCCAGCATCATCGCGAACGTCATCGCTTGGGTGATGATCGAAAAATAGACGCCGGTGACCCGCGAGCGGAAGGCAAACCAGCCGAACACGAAGGCAAGCAGGCCGGGAACCAGCATCACCATCAGCGCGGCGAACCAGAACTGATCGAAGCCGAGCCAGTACCAGGGCAGCTCCTTCCAGTTCAGGAACACCATGAAGTCGGGCAGGACCGGGTGACCATAGACGCCGCGCTCGCCGATCTGGCGCATCAGGTGCATGCCCATGGCGTAGCCGCCGAGCGCGAAGAAGGCCCCGTGTCCCAGGCTCAGGATGCCGCAAAAGCCCCAGATGAGGTCGATGCTGAGGGCGAGCAGGGCGAAGGCCAGGTACTTGCCCAACAGGCTCACAACGTACGTCGGCACATGCAGCGGCGACGAGGGCGGCACCATCAGGTTCAGCACGGGCACCAACACGGCGGCGGCAAGCAGCAGCGCCAGCACGACCGTGGTCGAACGGTTGGCGGCAAGCGCGCGCATCAGCGGACCGGCGGCCACGGCTCAGGTCTCCACCGCGCGGCCCTTGAGGGCGAACAGACCGCGTGGCCGCTTCTGGATGAACAGAATGACGGCGACCAGCACCAGGATCTTGCCGAGCACCGCGCCGACGTGGGGTTCGAGAAACTTGTTGACGAGGCCCAGCGAGAAGCCGCCGACGAATGTGCCCCAGAGGTTGCCGACGCCGCCGAAGACGACGACGAGGAAGCTGTCGATGATGTAGGCCTGTCCGAGATTCGGGCTGACGTTGTCGATCTGGCTCAGCGCCACACCGGCCAGCCCGGCGACGCCGGAGCCCAGCGCGAAGGTCAGCGCGTCGATGCGGCCGGTACGGATACCCATGGATGCGGCCATGGGCCGGTTCTGGGTGACCGCGCGCATGCGCAGCCCGAACGACGTCCGCCGGATGACGACCATCAGCAGCGCGAAGACGACGAGGCTGAACACGATGATCCAAATGCGATTGTAGGTGAAGGCGACGCCGCCGGCGACCTCGAACGCGCCGCTCATCCACGACGGATTGCCAACCTCCCGGTTGGTGGGGCCGAAGATGCTGCGCACCGTCTGCTGCAGGATCAGGCTGATGCCCCACGTTGCGAGAAGTGTTTCCAGCGGCCGTCCGTAGAGGAAGCGGATGACGCCGCGCTCGATGGCGATGCCAACGAGCGCCGCGACCACGAATGCCGCAGGGATGGCGAAGACCACCGACCAGTCGAACAGGTGGGGCGCGTGCGTTCGGATGATGTTCTGGATCACGAAGGTGGTATAGGCGCCGAGCATCACCATTTCGCCGTGCGCCATGTTGATCACGCCCATGACGCCGAAGGTGATGGCAAGGCCGACGGCGGCGAGCATCAGGACCGAGCCGAGGCTGATGCCCTGAAAGACGCTGACGGCAACGCCCCAGAGCTCCAGCCGGCCGTCAATCGCCGACAGCGCCCTGGCGGCGGCCTCGCGGACCAGGGGATCTGCCTCGATGGGCCGGCCGCCGCTGTCTTCCACGAGCACCTGGGCTACCAGCGAGCGGACCTCCCGGTCGGCGGATCCCGCCAGCACATCGAGCGCGTCGATGCGTACCTGGGTGTCTCCGGCGTGGACCAGCCGCACCGCGGCCAGGGCCACCTCCAGCCGCTTCCGCACGGCCGCGACGTCCTCCCGTTCGAGGGCATGTTCCAGCATGGCCGCGTTCTCCGCGGTCCGTGATTTGAAAATCGCATCGGCGGCAGCCCGGCGGACGCCGGGATCTGGACTGAGCAGGGTGAGGCTGCCGAGCGCCGCGCGGATGGCGTTGCGTAGCTTGTTGTTGACCCGCAAGCGCTCGGCGTCGCGGATCCCCAGGTCGCCGATCGCTTCAAGAGTCAGCGGATCTTTGACCACCAGGACATTACCCCGCTGCTCGGCGATGACGACACGGCCGGTCTCGACAAGCCGGTACAGGTTTCGCTCGATCAACGCCTCGAGCACCGGCACGGCGCGCGGATCGCCGGTCGCCGCCAGGCGTTCGACCGCCGTGATCGTGTCGTCGAAGCTGGGGCTGGCCAGGGCGTTGACCGCGTCCTCGATGTCCCCCGCCCGGGCCGCGTTGCCGAGGCTCAGCATCAGCAAGAGGGCCGCGAGCAGCGCGACGGAGCGGCGATATCGGGCGATCATGGGTGATGCTTTTCTCACGAGAAGGCTTT
>CAZBWP010000180.1:0-5347 GCA_964495295.1 uncultured Rhodospirillaceae bacterium
CCGCCACCGCCCATGCCGGCGCGGCCGGGCGCCCATTCAGTCGGCCGGCGCGATGGTGATACGCCCCATCCCCTGGCGGGCGAAGATGCGCGGCCGGTACATGTCCTCCAGCACCGCGCCGGGCAGCTCGTAGGTTCCCGGCGTCACCACGCGCACCAGCAGGGCGACCCGGAACTCGGGCGCGTCCCGCGTCAGGTCGATCGCCGCCACGAACCGGTCGTCGCGCGCTTCCACGGCCCGGAGCGGGGTCAGCGCGCCGAGCCAGGGCATGGTCTCCGCCTCGGCATCGCCCAGCCGCGCGCTCTCGATCTCCCAGCCGGCCGGCAGGGCGTGCGTCAACAGCGCCTGGTGGGTGACCCCGGTGTTGGCCTGGCCGCGCAGGACGAGGACGAAGACCTCGCCGGGCGTGAGGGCGTCAACGTTCACGTCCTCGCCCGTCCGCGTGTGGAACGAGCGGCGGAGCTTGAGCCCCTCCGCCGCCGCCGGCAGCGGCTCGGCGGGGACGCCGGAGACGGCGACGGCCTGCCAGAGGGCGCCCGACCCGGCGTTCGCGACCTCCACGCCGGCGGCGATTTCGCTCGCCGTCGGTGCCAGAAAGATCGCCTGGGCAGCGCCGAGGCTCGCCGGGCTGGTGCCGGTGACGCGCACATCCGGCGCCCCGTCGCCGCCGAACAGCGCGCCGGCCGCCATGACGATCCACGCCTTCTCCTGGGTGTTGGTCTCCTCGACGATCAGGCGGCCGGTCGGCAGCCGGTCCGTGAGGATTTCCAGCCGCCGGCCGTCGAGGCGGTCGACATCGGCGAGCAGCCGGATCAACGCCGCCGCATCGCGCGTCGTCGAGCCGTAGTCGGCATGCCAGAAGTCACGGGCGAGATTGGTGACGGCAGCGTCGATCAGGCCGGTCGCCCGGCCCTCGTCGCCGAACCGGAGCAGCGCCGCGGCCAGCTGGCCGCGCGCCAATGGCGTCGGCAGCCGATCGGCGAAGGCGTCGGCGAAGTAGCGCAGCGCGCCCGGCGTCGGCACTTCGGCCAGCGCCAGCACGTGGAGCGCGTAGGCGCGACTGGCCAATTCGTCATCGGACGTGCCGCCGTCGACGGCGTGGTTCTGCAACCAGGTCAGCCCCGCCGTGTAGGGAGCCATGGGCACCGTCTGGCCGCCCTGCCGGGCGCGGGTCAGGAACTCGAGCGCATAGGCGGTGAGCCACGGAGACTCGGCGTCGTGGCCGCTCCACACCCCGAACGCGCCGTCATAGCGCTGCATGTCGAGCACCAGGCCGATCGCCCGCTCGATCTGGCTGGCGGTGGTCACGTCGCCCGCGTCGGCCTCGCCGATGGCGCGGGCAAGGTCGCCCGCCGCCAGCAGCGGCAGCGCCCGGCTGACCACCTGTTCCAGGCAGCCGTGGGGGTAGCGATCGAGCGCCGCGAGCAGGCCGGCGACATCGATCGGCGGCCGCGTCGCGAAGGTGAGCCGGATCGCCGCCGTCCCCTCCAGGTACGGCGCGAACCGGTCGGCGCCGAAGCGGGCGACGGCCCCCGGTGCAAGCTGCTCGGTCTCGCTCAGCGCCAGCACCGGCCGCGCCGTCCGCACGGTCAGCGACAGCTCTCGCTCCACCGCGAAGCCGTCCGGGCCCCGCACCGACAGGCGCACCGTGCCGCGGCCCGGCTGCACGCCGGTGAGCGGCGCGAACACCGTGGTGCGGGCGCCCCGCTCCAGCCGCACCTCGCTCGCGCCATCGGCCACGGCAACCGCACCGGTGCCGGCGACCGCGACGCGGTAGAGGCCGGCCGCCGCCTCGACGTTGTGCAGGGCGACGGTGGCGCGGCTTTCGTCTCCCGGCGCCAGGAAGCGCGGCAGCACCAGATCGGCGACCAGCGGATCGCGCACCGCCAGCGGCCGCGCCGCCGAGCCGACCCGGCGGCGGTCGGCGGCAACCGCCATCAGCCTGAGTTCACCGCTGAAGTCCGGGATCTCCAGGCTGATGCGCGCGATGCCGTCCGGGCCGACGGCGACCGGTCCCGCGAACAGCGAGACGATGGTCAGCGGCACATCCGCCAGGCTCGCGCCGAGGCTCTGGTCGCCGCCTTGGCGGAGCGCGCCGAGCGGCCCCGACAGCGCGGCGATCAGGCGGCTGTAGTCGTCGCGGATGTCGACACCGAGCCGCCGCTTGCCGAGGTAATGGGCGGCGGGATCGGGTGACGCAAAGCGGGTGAGCTGCAAGATCCCCTCGTCCACCGCGGCCAGCGTCACGTGCGCCTCGGTCGCCGGCGCGCCCGCCGCGTCGGTGACGCGGACCGGGATCTCGATGCGCTGGCGCGGTCGCACCGTTGCGATCTCCGGCAGCGCCACCGTCAGCGTGCGTTCGGCCGGATCGATGGGCAGCCAGGCAAGGCCCAGGGCACGCACCGGCAGATAGTCGCGGTCGGCGACCGGCGGCCGGTAGACGGTCGCGGTGACGTAGGCGCCGACACCCCAGTCGGCGGTGACCGGCAGGTCGACCGTGGCGCCCTCCGCCGGCACCGAAAGCGTCGTCGTCGCCAGCACCCGGTCCGTCGCCACGGTCACCAGGGCTTCGCCGGCGAACGGCGGGGTGATCCTGATGCGTGCGGTCTCCCCCGGCCGATACGCCGGCCGGTCGGCCGCCAGGTCCAGCGTGTCCGGGGACTCGCTCGCCGTCGCCGACACCTGCCAGCCGACCGAGAACCGGACCGAGGTGGCGACGCCGGTCGCCGGATCGCCCACCTCAAGGCGATACCGGCCGTGGGGCAGCGGCGCGAAGCCATGGCGCAGCGGCGCCGCCCCTGGCGCCGTCGCCGTCGCCGCGACCGTCGTGCGCTCCAGGCTGCGGATGCGGATGCTGGTGCGGTAGTTCTGGCTGCCGCCGCTGACATACCATTGATAGACCCAGCGTTCCTCGAACAGCTCGAGGCTGAGTCCCGGCCGGTCGATGGTGGTGCCGGCGCCGTCCACGGCGATCAGCTCGAAGGCGACGTCGCCATCCTCGGCGGCGCGGTCGCCATCGAACAGCGGCCGGAGGCCGAGGGCGAACGGCTGCTGGCGCACCGGCACCGTCAGGCTCTGCCGCGTCGGTCGCCCGCCCGGCTCCTGCACGGTGACCTCGAAGGCCGCCCTGAGGGCGACCGTGGTGTCCGGCAGCGGCGGCAGGGTCACGGGCACGCGGGTGACGCCGGCGGCGTCGGTCGCCGCGAACGGCAGGGTCCGGGACAGCGCCGCCACATCATCCTGCGCCAGCCCGAAGCGGAAGCCCGGGTGCATCGGATAGGGGTCAGGATCGCGGGCGACGAGGACGCGGGCGGAGCCGTCGAGTCCGGCGGCGGGAGGCCCGTACAGGAAGCGGCTCCGCACCGTCAGCTCGAATGGCAGCGTGGGCTGGATCGACGGCGCCGAGCCCGCCAGCTCCACGGCCAGCCGTTCGGGAACGAACTCTTCCACCTGCAGGGCGAGTCGGCCGATCGGCTCGGCCTCGGGATCGGCCAGCGCCAGCACCGACCAGGTGCCGAGCGGCGCCGTCCGGGTCAGCGGCAGCCTGAGCACGTGCAGTCCGGGCGCTGCCTCCGTCGACACGCCATCGCGGAACACCGTGCCGTTCGGGCGCAGCACGCGCAGGGTCAAGGGAAAGCGCTCGACCGCCACGCTCGCCTCGTCGCGCAGCAGCACCGTGATGTTCGCGGTCTCGCCCGGCCGGAAGACGCCACGGTCCGCATAGACGAAGGCATCCAGCGGACCCGGCACGGCCCGGCCGCCGACGCCGCGGTCGCCGAGGTCGAAAGCCGGCCGGCCGAGATCGAGCACCGCGAAGTCGCCGCCGGCGCCATGGGCCAGCACCGCCGCCGGCGCGCGGCCGCCGTCGCCCTTGGCGATCGTGGCATCGAACGTCACCCGGCCCGCGGCGTCCGACAGGCCCGTGCCGAGGGCCTCGTTGTTGCGGGCGAGCAGCGTCGCCCTCACCCCCTCCAGCGTTTCCGCCGTCGCCAGCGAGCGGACGAACACGGCGATGCCGTCGGCGCCCCGGACGACGGTCAGCCCGAGGTCGGAGATCATCAGCCAGCGTGTCGCCAGCGTCCACGGCTGGGTGGCTTCGGGCACACCGAGGGCGCGCGCCGTCATCACGAAGAGACCGGGCGCGATCGTCGCCGCCTCCCCCAGCTTGGCGTCCCCGGGCATCGCCTCCCCGAGCATGGCGTTCACCGGGACCGCGGTGACCACGGTCTCGTTGCGCCGCCGCTCGACGGCCATCTCGCCCTGCCAGATCCGCTCGCCATAGGTGTCGGCGGTGCGGCGCGCCGCGCCCGGATCGAGGGTGCGCAGCAGCCGGTCGGCGACGAGTTGGGGGACGATGTTGCGGTCGTTGATGCGATAGAGGGTGATCTCCACGGCATCCAGATTGACCGTCGAGAGCGGCACCCCCAGGGGTCCCTGGCGCGGCAGGATGAAGGCATCGCCGCGGAAGGCGACGCGCGGCGCCCGGTCGCCGATGGTCACCCGATGGGTATCGTTACGGCGCAGCACGACGCCCCCCTCCGCCGGCAACCCCTCGCGCAGGGTCACCGTGTACGCGGTGCCATGGGCGAAGCCGGAGAGACACAGCGTCTCGTCGGCCGGCTCGGCCACCAGTTCGTCGACCGCCGGGGTGACGGAGATGAAATCCTCGTAGCGGCGGCCCGGCTCGTCACGCACCCGGTTGGTCAGTTCGAAGCACGCCTGCGGATCGTCGCGTTCGGGATCGATGCGGACGTTGCGGACCTCCAGGCCGACGATCCGGCGCAAGCCCGCCATCCGCTCGGCCAGTCCGGCATGGTCGGCGTCGCCGGCCTGGATCGCCTCGAGCGCGTCGAGGGCCAGCTTCGGTTGCGCCAACGTCGTCTCGAACAGATCGGCGATCCGCCACAGGGAAGCGTGCCGTTCGGCCAGGCTCGATGCGCGCGCCGCGGCCAGCCACAGGGATTCGAGGGCGCGTGTCGGGTTCGCCGGCGTGACCTGCAGCCACGCCTCGGCGAGCGCCTGCCACACCGGTCCTTCGTCGGCCTCGCGCACCAGACCGATCAGGCGTTCGAGGCTGCGGACCACATCCAGGGCGCGCTCGGCCGCCATGGCGTCGGCCAGGTCCTGGCGCGCGGCGGCGATTCGTTCCGGCTGCGGCTGCGGCGACCGCTCGGCGACCAGGGTGGCGCGATAGGCCTCCGCATCGCGATCGAGACCCGGCGGTGGAAAGGCCCCTGCCCGGTCCGGGGCAGCAAGGATGGCGAGGACGACAAAGAGCCATCGAACGACGGTCATGCACCCCTCCGGATCTGGCCGCACCCGGCGGCATCGGGACCCGATGATCCTA
>CAZBWP010000181.1:0-5333 GCA_964495295.1 uncultured Rhodospirillaceae bacterium
GATATCCGCTTCCATCCGCAGTGTTTTCTCAGCGCCGGCCATTTCGCTGGCGACGACGCGACGCGCGCGGCCGCGTTCCTCGATGTCGCCAACGATCCGTCCATCGACGCCGTATGGTGCGCCCGTGGCGGCTACGGTTCCGGGCGCATCGCCGACACCGTTCTGGCGAATCTCGGTGCCGCGTCTCGACGCAAGCGTTACCTGGGGTACAGCGACGTGGGCTTCCTGTTCGCCGGGCTCTACCGCGCCGGCATCACCGGCGTCGCGCACGGGCCGATGCCGTCGGACCTCAGACGCGTCGGCGGCGAGGTGGCGGTGATGCGGGCACTCGCTTGGCTGATCGATGGCGACCCCGCGACACTCGAGCCGAGCGTCGTTGGTGCGGGCCGGACCGCGGCCTTCAACATCACCGTGCTCAGCCACCTCATCGGCACATCGCTGCTGCCCGACCTCGAAGGACACGTGCTGATGCTGGAAGACGTGGACGAGCACATGTACCGCATCGACCGCGCCCTCTGGCACATCACCAACGCCCCGGCGCTGCGGCACGTCGTCGGCATCCGCCTCGGCCGGATCAGTCGCGTTCCGCCCAATGAACCCGACTTCGGCGAGGACGAGGTCGCCGTCGTCGAACGGGCGTGCGCCAGCGCCGGCATCCCCTATCTCGGCCGCGCCGACATCGGCCACGACGTGGCCAACCGTATCGTCCCTTTTGGTGGCCTCAGCGGCGCGTGACGCAGATTGGCCACCGGATTAAGCACCCTTTGCGGATGCCGCGGGACCTGCTGCGTAGAGAAATGGTCCAACGGGAAGCGCCCGATTATCGCTGCAGGGCGGCGATCTCGGTGGTGGCGAAGCCGAGACGGTCGGCAAGCACGCGCACGATCAGGGAATGGAACGCCGACCCCAATTCCGGTTCCTCGCGTTCCAAGCGGTCCAAGTCCGCGCGGGTAAGGCGATGCACGCGCGACGGCCGGTCGGCGATCACCGACGCGGCACGAGTCTGGCCGCGGTAGAGCCCCATTTCCCCGACCACCGTGTGACCGCAGATGCTCCTGAGCCGGATCGGTTCGGCTTGGGGCCGGTGCAGGACGATGCTGAGCCGACCCGATTCGAGGAGATACAGGGAATCCGCCGTGTCGCCCTGACGGAACAATTCCGCTTCGGGGGTCAGATCGATCGTCTCCAGGTAACGGGTGATACGGTCGGCGAAGCGGGGATCGCGCAGCTCCGCGCCGAGCCAAGTCGCGAACGACCGCTCCGATGGCGCGCCGAGATCGGCGTTGCCGAGCAACTGCTCCTCCGCCCATTCGAGCGCTCGACCCATCTCTGGGAACTCGACACGATCGGCATGATCGTTGAAGAAGCCGGAACTGGCGAACGCCTCGCGGACGTCGGCAGAGAGGCCGCTGACCACCATGGTCGCGCCGTGATCGCGCACCCGGTCGGCCAGCTTGACAAAGCTGTAAACCGACGACGAATCGATGCCTGTCACATTCGAAAGGTCGAGGAGCAGGAAGTGGATCGGCCGGCCTTCGCTGCCGGAAAGGCGGGCCCGACTGCTCTCGTACAGCCGGTTGGCCGTGCCGAAGAACAGGTAGCCCTGGATCCACAGGATATGGATGAGGTCGCCGTTCTGCTTGAGGAACGCCAGTTGTGCCGGCGAGCGCTCCACGTAGCTGCCGTATTCGCGGCGCGTCAGGTCGTGCTTGACGACGCGGATGCGGCTGTACTTGACGGCGAAAATGATGCACGCCGCCACGACGCCGACGCCCGCCGCTTCCAGATAGCCGAACCGCACGGCGATGACGGGAATCGCCACGACCAGGAGGGTGTCCAGGACGGACAGCCTCGGGGTCGCACGGATGACCCACTGCCAGACCAATTGGATGCCAAGGTAGAGCAGCAGGCCGGCGATGACGGGCAGCGGGACCCATTGGATGGCGGTCGGTCCGATGAGGATGCTGAGCAGGCACAGGCCGCCGGCGACGATCCCCGCCAAGCGTGAGCGGCCGCCGGACGCGCGGATGGCTTGGCTGCGGTTGAGCGAGATGGTGCACACGATGCCGCCGCACGCGCCGACCAGAAGGTTGGCGATGCCGTTGGCGCGGAGCTCGTGGTCGAGGTCGACCTGGGTTTTCTCGGACACTTCGAGACCGGTCGCGTAGAGCAGGATGGCGATCGCCGTGATGCTGGTGGCGACGGCGACCTCGGTGGCGTGATGCAACAACAAGCGCAGGTCCACCGATGTCGCGGCAACCTCGCTCCACGCCCAACCCATCGTGGCGATCGGGACATTGCCCATGATCAAACCGAGGGCGCGAGCATCGGACGGTGCGACGCCGAGCACCCAGAGGCCACCGTCGATGAGGACCCCGAACATCAGCAGCATGGCCGGCAGCACCATGGGATGTTTCCAGCGGGCGCGCGCCAGGGTCAACATGGCGGCGACACAGACCGCCATGCTCATGGGCAAGGCCACGCGCATCTGAGTCGGATCCGGCAACCGCTCAAGGCTCACGGTTTCGCCCGTGAGAAGCCGCATCGCCCCAAGCACCAGCATCACACCGGAGGCCGACAGGAAGCCTCCGACCACCGGGAACGGCACGTAGCGGATCCAGATCCCCAGCCGAAGAATGCCGAACACCAAAAGCATGATGCCGATGATTAAGGTGGTGCCGGCCAGCGCGACGACGGCGAGGATCTCAAGCTGCTGCGTGGTGGTGCCCGGGGCGGCGCCCGCGGCGAGCCCGGTGAGCAGGGCGGCGAGCACAGCGACGGTCGCCGTGTCGGGACCGGCCGTCGCGATGCGAAAGCCACTCGTCGCGGCGACGACCACGGTCGCGAGACCCCCGCTGAGCAGCATGATCGCCATGCCGCGCGGTGCCGCGCCGATCAGCGGGCCGGAGAACAGCAGCAAGGTGAACGACAGGCTGTAGACAAACAGCAAAAACGCGACGACGCCGCCGCTCGCGACATCGCGCAGGATGCCGCCGACCCGAGCGGCGAGCGCTGTCCTGGCTGGCTCGGAGGTCTGCTGCACGGTCCTCCCCCCGCGTCGGCGCAACCACTTCGTCACGGAGCATGCCGTTCCGGTCGTCGCCAAACTAGCCCGTATGGTCACGCCAAGGAATCTGTCGTGTCGGGAGATCTATCGAAGAAACGGGCCGTCCTCGCCGATCCTGCCGGGGCCGTCGAGGACCCAGATGCCGGCCGAGTTGGCGGCAACGTGGAATGAAAGGCTGCCACCTCCCGCATGAATTTCACCTCCGGTCACACAGTCCCGGTAGAGGCCGTTGCGCACACCGCCGACCGTGACGTGCTGGTCGCCGCCGATGGCGAGGCCGATCACGGCGTAGCTTTCGCCGTCGTTCAGATCGCGGACGAACGACATGCCGCCACCCCAGTCGGCGACGTGCGACATCAGCGCCTTTTGCAGCGCCGGCACCGCCCGGCGGATCCGGTTCAGTCGCTGGATGTGCCGGTACAGCGGATGGCATTGCGTCGCGGCGATGCGGTCGTCGGTCAGGTGGTCGCCGAAATAGGCGCGGCCGGTTTGATCCAGCGTGTCGTTGGCCTCGGCAACGTCCTGCGGCGCGCCCCTCATGAAGGCGATCTCCTCGCCGTAGTAGAGGCATGGAATGCCGCGCGCCGTCCAGATCAGGTTGTAGGCGGCTGCCGCCATCCAGTCCTCGCCCTTGAAGCGGAACTTGAAATCGTTGTCCGGGCCGACATCGTGGTTCTGCAGGAACGTTACCATCTGCGTCACGTCGCCGTAGATCCAGTCCATGCTGAGCACCTGCCCGGTCCCACCGAAGGTGCCCTTGCTCACCGTGTCGCGAAATGTCGAGAACAGGCCGAAGTCCAATTGCGGAAAGCCCGAGTCGCCGCCGGAGTTGGGGTCGCGGGGATCGTTGCCGAGGCGGGTGTACCACCAGGGACGGATGTCCGACGGGCCGTTGTCGCCGCCGCCCATGTCGCCCCAGCCATAGCCTTTGACCAGGTTCTCGCCGAACACGAACAGCCCCGGCTTGTGCGCCTTCCAGGCGTTGACGTATTCCAGCAGGTTGTCCCGCTCCACATGTTTGACCGTATCGATGCGCAGCGCATCGACGCCCATATCGAGGTACCGGTTGATCGCGCCGATGATGTAGTCCTTGACGTTCTGGCGCCGGGTGGCGAGGTCGATGCAGTCGCCCGCGAGATGCTTGGTTTGCAGCGGGTGCGCGCTCTCCCAGTCACCGCCGGATATGAAACCCTCCTGGTGATACCACTCGGGGTCGAGGGTGTTCGCGTCGATGCCGAAGAAGCGGCCCGGATTGTAGCCTGGGAGGGGCACTTCGACGCCGGTTTTCGGATCGATCAACGGCTCCAAGCCGTCCGGATCGCGGCCGTGCCGCTCCCGCCACCAGTCGGGCGCCACGGGGTTGTCGATGTCGTCGCGATTCGGCCAAGCGTAGTTTCCCAGGTTTCCCTTATAGGGACCATTGATCACCATCCCCTGCTCGCTGCCCTGCGGGACGTAATACTTGATCGGCAGGTGATCGATATGGACCTTGCCGCGAATTCCCCATTGGCAAGAATGGTTCACGACCACGTCCTGGATGATCTTAATGTCGCGCTTGTGGGCTTCGTCGATCAGGTCCTGGTAGGTTGCATCCGGCGACTCGAGTCGCGGATCGATGCGCGTCCAGTCGTAGGCGTGATACCCGTGGTAGTCGAGGCCCGAACGGTTCTCCACCGGCGGTGTGATCCAGATTGCCGTGAAGCCGAGATCGCGGAGGTAGTCGAGGCGCTCAATCAGGCCCTTGAAGTCGCCGCGCCAGTGCGGATCGACGGCCTCGCCGGTGACGGGATCGAAGCGGATGCGGTCGCGGCAGAAGAAGTTGTTGGACGGATCGCCGTCGTAGAAGCGCGTGGTCAGCAGGAAGTAGATCGTCTCCTCCCGGAAGTCGGTGCGCTCGGCATAGGGGCGGATCGCACCGGCCTCCGGGTCGACCGGGCGGCTCGGGGTCGGGGAGGGGCTTGGACGGGGCGCCGGGCCGGCAGGTTTCGATGGCGACCAGATGCCGTCCGCCCAGTACCACTCGCCGGCGGTGCGCTCCAGGTCTGCCGACTGCTGCCCAGCGCCGTCGTTGAACACGATGCGCGCGAAGCTGGCGTCCTCCAGCAGATAGTGGGACCACCCGTCGCTCCCTTCGGTCATCGCGATGCCGGGCCATGCCGTCGCCTGGCCGCGCGGTTTCACGTCCCAGAAGTGGATGAGGACCGGGGAGGCCCAATCGGCCGGCCTGCGGACGTGCACAATGATCTCGGACATGACAGCCCCCTCC
>CAZBWP010000182.1:0-2557 GCA_964495295.1 uncultured Rhodospirillaceae bacterium
TTGAAGCGGGACCTGTTCGTTCGCGGTATCGTCACCATCGCTTCCGTCGCCCTGGTCGTGCTGATCATCCGCGAATCCGGACTCGGAACCGGTCTCGACGCGTTCAAACATTGGATCGATACCGAGATCCGCGGCGACGGGCTCGCCGGAGCGCTCCTGTTTGTCGCCGCGGGCGCCCTGTTCACGGGTGTCGGCTTATCGCGCCAGGCTCTCGCCTTCGCCGCCGGCTATGCGTTCGGCGTCGTCTGGGGCAGCGTGCTCGCGCTGATCGCCGAGGTGGGCGGCGTGCTGCTCGCGTTCTCCTATGCCCGGTTCATCGGGCGGGACGTGGTGGCGCGCCACTTCCCGTCGAAGATCAAGCGGTTCGACGAGTTCCTCGCGGTCAACCCGTTCTGGCTGACGCTGGCGATCCGGCTGCTGCCGGTCAGCAACAACCTGGTGGTCAACCTGCTCGGTGGCGTGTCGCGGGTGCCGACCCTGCCGTTCCTGGCCGCGTCGACCGTTGGTCACGCGCCGCAGACGATCGTCTTCGCCCTGGTCGGCAGCGGCCTCGCCGCCGGCCTGCTGTTCAAGACGGCGCTGGCAATCGTGCTGTTCGTGATCTCCATCGGCATCGGCGTGCACCTGTACCGCAAGTATCGTCACGGCACGAAACTCGACGATACGCTCGACGACATCCTGGACAAGCCGAACGAGTACATCGTTTCGACGGATCCGCAGCGACCGTGACCGTCGGGCCACGCTCCGGCGTCCACCGGACAGACCGAATTGCCGCACCACGCCCACCGACCGGCGACCGATAGCAACTCGGCTCCAGCGGCGGCGATGATGTCGCCCCGTCTCCGGGCGGCCTGATGTGCGGGATCTGCGGACGGGTCGATCTCCACGCGAGATCCGATCCGGCGGTGACGGTGACGGCCGTCGATGCCATGCTCGCGGCGTTGCAGCACCGCGGCCCGAATGGCAGCGGCGCCGCGGGTAACTCGGGCGTCCGTTTCGGTGCGAGCCGGCTGGCCATTCGCGCCATCGACGATGGCGTGCAGCCGATCGTCGATCCCGACACCGGCATCACGGTGGTCTGCAACGGCGAGATCGACAATCACCAGGACCTCCGGGCGTGGCTCGCCGCGCGCGGCCGGCCGGTGCGCCAAGCCGTCGACGTGGCCGTCATTCCCGGCCTGTACCGCGAGCTGGGCGAGGCCTTCGTCGACCGTCTGGTGGGCGTGTTTGCCGTCGCCGTGTGGGATCCGCGCTCCCGGAGCCTGCTGCTGGCCCGCGATCGGGCCGGCGAGCGCTCGCTTTTCTACACCGAAACGGACGGCATCATCAGCTTCGCGTCCGAGGTCGCGGCTCTCGTGTCCGCCAGCGACGGCGCCGTTTCGGTCGATACCGCGGCGTTCCAGCATTTCCTTCAGTTCGGCTATTTCGCCCACGGCAAGACCCCGTTTCGCGAGGTCCATCGCCTGCGGCCGGCCCACGTGGTGACGTTCCGGCCAGACGGGCGCGCAGAACGCCAATTCTGGCGCTGGAGCCCGGCGGAGACGCCATCCGAGACCCCCTCCATCAGCGCCTTCGACACGGTGTTCGCCGATGCCGTCGGGCGTCAGAGCACCGTCGACGTGCCCGTTGGCGTATTCCTGAGCGGCGGCGTCGACTCCTCTCTCGTCGCCGCGGTGACCCGCAAGCAGCACGCCGCGATGCCGGTGACGGCGTACACCCTGCGCTTTGCCGAACAGTCCTATGACGAGAGCGACTGGGCGAAGACGGTGGCCGAGTCCCTGAACATGCCGCATGTCGGCGTCGACGTCCGGCCCGACGATTTCCCCGGAATGCTGCCCGACATCATCCGCCACTGCGGCGAGCCGTTGGCCGATCCGGCATGGATTCCGACGACCTTGCTGGCGCGCCGGGCGGCGGAAGACGTGCGCGTGGCGATGATCGGCGAAGGCGCCGACGAGCTGTTCGGCGGCTACCCGACCTACATCGGTGCCGTCTTCGCCGAGCGCTATGCCGCCCTGCCGCGAATCGTGCGGGACGCCATCCGCGGCGCCGTTGAACGCTGGCCGATCAGCGACAAGAAGGTCACCCTCTCGTTTCTGCTCAAGCGCTTCGTTCAGGCGGCGGAGATGGACGGCATCCGCCGTCATCGGATCTGGACATCCAACATCCCGCCCGCCAGCCTCGATCGTCTCGGCCTTCAGGGCAGTCCGGTGCCGCCCGCGGCCGATGAAGCGCACATCATCGACCTCGTCCAGCAGCTCGATTTCGAGACGTCGCTGGCCGAGGGATTGCTGATCAAGGCCGACCGCGCCGGCATGCGCTGGGGGCTGGAAACCCGCGCGCCGTTCCTCGACGTCGCCGTCATGGACTTCGCCGCCCGGCTGCCGACCAGCGCCCGCGTCCGCGGCACCTCGACCAAGACGTTCCTGAAGCAGTTCGCCTGTCGCTACCTGCCGCGCAAGGTGGTGCATCGGCGCAAGCGTGGCCTCTCGGTGCCGCTGGCCGCCTGGCTGCGCGGCCCTTTGGAGGCCTGGGCTCGCGAGCGGCTGGCCGCGCC
>CAZBWP010000182.1:2657-5325 GCA_964495295.1 uncultured Rhodospirillaceae bacterium
TCAACACCCAGGCGCTGTTCGATCGCGGTGTCCGCTTCGTCACCACGGACTGGATCGTCGCCATCCTCGGCATCGGCCTCGCCATCGAGTTCACCCGCCGGACGACGGGCTGGCTGATCCCGGTGCTGATCCTGATCGCGCTGAGCTACGTTGCCTGGTGGGGCCGCCACGTCACCGGCGTGTTCCAGTTCCCCGGCCTCACCCTGGAGACGGTGCTGTTCCGCAGCTTCTTCGGCGGCGACGGCATGTTCGGCACGATCGCCCGCATCTCCTCCACCTACGTCTTCATGTTCATCCTGTTCGGCGCGTTCCTGGTGCGCTCCGGCGCCGGCGACTTCATCATCGATCTGGCGCGCTGCGCCGCCGGGCGATTCATCGGCGGACCGGGCCTCGTCGCCGTGCTCGGCTCCGCGCTGATGGGATCGATCTCCGGATCGGCCGTCGCCAACACCGTGTCGACGGGTGTCATCACCATCCCGCTGATGCGACGCGCCGGCTATGCGCCCCGCTTCGCCGCCGGCGTCGAGGCGGCGGCCTCGACGGGCGGTCAGCTGATGCCGCCGGTGATGGGCGCCGGTGCCTTCATCATGGCGAGCTATACGCAAATCCCCTACCTCAGCATCATTGCCGTCGCGGCGCTACCGGCGCTTCTCTACTTCCTGTCGGTCGCCTTCTGGGTCCGCATCGAAGCCAAGCGGCTCGGGATCGTTTCGGCGGATGGCGGCGCAGCACCGCGGTTCCGTGCCGTGCTCCGCCAAGGCGGCCATTCCCTGCTGCCCATCGGTGTCCTGGTCGGCCTGCTGATCTGGGGCTTCACGCCGACCTACGCCGCCGGCTGGAGCATCCTTGCCGTCGTCGTCGCCTCTTGGCTGTCGCCCGGCAACCGGATGGGCCCGCGGGCGATCGTCGAGGCCCTGGCCCTCGGCGCCCGCAACATGGTCGCCGTCGCCGTGCTGCTGGTCGCCGTCGGCCTGATCGTCAATGTCATCGGCACCACCGGCATCGGCAACACGTTTTCGCTCATGGTCAATGACTGGGCCGGCGGCAGCCTCTTGGTCAGCATCGTTCTGGTCGCGCTGGCCTCGCTGGTGCTGGGCATGGGCCTGCCGGTCACCGCCGCCTACATCGTGCTCGCCACCCTGTCGGCCCCTGCCCTCTACGTGCTGATCGTCGAGGCCCGGTTGATCGAGGCGTTTGCCGCCGGCACGGTGCCGGAGGCGGCGCGCGCCCTGCTCACACTGGCCGCACCGGAGGCCGCGGCCGCGCTGGGATCGCCCATGTCCGAGGACGCGGCGGCGGCCCTGGTCGCGCTGATCCCAAACGCGATGCGCTCCCTGGTGGTCGACCAGACCCTGGTGCCGGCGGTGGTCACCGGGGCGCTGCTGTCGGCGCACATGATCATTTTCTGGCTGTCGCAGGACAGCAATGTGACGCCGCCGGTCTGCCTGACGGCGTTCGCCGCGGCGGCGATCGCCAAGACACCGCCCATGGCCACCGGGCTTACCGCCTGGAAGATCGCCAAGGGCATCTACGTCGTGCCCCTCTTGTTCGCCTACACGCCCTTCCTGTCGGGAAGCCTTCCCGAGGTTCTGGTCATTTTCGTCAGCGGCGTGATCGGCATCTATTGCCTGACCGCGGCGATCCAGGGGCATGCTGAAACGGCCCTGCCCTGGCCGCTCCGGGGCGTTCTCGTGGTCGCCGGGATCGTCCTGCTCTGGCCCCTCGCCGTCGTCTGGAAACTCGCCGCCGGCGCCATCTTCGCCGGCGTCATGGTGACGGCGCATCTCCTGGCCGGGCGCGGCCGGCCGGCGTAGCCCCGGCGGGCGGCGGCGACCACGCGCGCACGACAACGGGCCGGCCGTCCTGGGTGCGCAGCATCGTCGGGCGCACCACGTTCGCGGCGGCCGGCGTCTGGTCGGCGCAGGCGAACGACCACCAGAGGGCGGCGTGCTCGATCTCGGCGCGCAGACCGCGTTCGCGTGCCTCTCGGTACGCCGCCGTCGCCCGCGTCAGCCGGTCCAGCTTGTCGACGGAATGCGCACCGAAGCGGGCCCAGACACCTTCAAGCACCGCCTCGACCCCGTTCGGCAGCTGCGGCTGCAGGTCGAGGGGCGGCCGGCCGCGGGCCAGCGCGGCATGGACATTCGGCTCGATCGGCCCGCCCTCGTCGGCGACGAACACCGCCGGCATCAGTCGGCGGCCGCCGTTGAGCACCGCGTAATAGCCCTGGGCGAGGTACAGCAGACGCTGCAACTTCTGCGGTTGCAGATACTCATTGTCGTTGAGCGCGGCATCGCTCAGCCAGTAGGCAATCTCGAAAGCCGTATCGACAACGGCAGGCATCGGCCGATCTCCCGTGCCGGGAGTGCTGCATCTTGCTCCCGAACCAGCCGAAGGCTACCCTGAACATGGTCAACAAGGGCTTAACGCCGGTTCGGGGACAGACGCTGAACGAGACCGTCCGGCACCGACGACGTGGCTGGCTGATCGCCACGTGGGTGGCCATGGCGGTGCTGGCCGTCCTCGTGGCGGCCTTCGGCTACGCGCTGGTCGAGCGACGAGACGTTGCCCGCGCCGTGCTCATGGAGTTGCTCGCCGACGCCGGGTTCGGGGACGTTCGCTTCGATGTGGAAGCCGTCGCCCTGAACCGCTTCGTCGCCACCGACCT
>CAZBWP010000183.1:0-5315 GCA_964495295.1 uncultured Rhodospirillaceae bacterium
TCCGGAGAGCCGGGCGGCATCGTCGACGGACCAGACGTTGTCGCGGGATTCCGCCCAGGTCGCGGTGTCGATGATGCGCGCCCACTCGTGACCGGCGCCGGGCGGCGGGAAGGTGAACGGGACGGCTTGCCAGTACATGTTGATGAACAGGAGGAAATCGAATTCGCCGACCTCGCTGCCATCGATGCGAAGCGAGATGCAGCGGTCGCCCTCCTGCACATCCGAAACCCCGTCTTCCTTCTTGAACCAGTAGGTGACGTCGCCGCCGCTGTCCATCACCAGGTCGCCGTACGCGCGCTGCTTCAGCGCATTCGACTGCCGGCGCAAGTGCAGCACGTGGTGCACGAAGGCGAACAGCGGGTTGCGGTTCGGAGCGCAGTCCGCCGTCCCGAAGTTGTCATGGTAGGCGCCGCCGCCGCCGTTGGGGATGCGGGTCGGGCTGTTGGTGGCGAGCATCCGATAGTTCGACCAGGTGGCGACGCTGTCGATGTTGTAGGGGTTGTTGTTGCCGTTCTGCGTGCGCCCGAACTCGTCGCCCCAGACCGCCATCGGCACGCCGCGGCTGAACGCCTGGATCGTCCAGAAATTCCGCAGGCGCTGACGGCGCAGCGCCTGGTTGCCGCCGGAGTCCCACGATTTGTTGTCGTTGGTCCCGCCGTCGGACGGCCCGAACGGCCACGCCTGATCGTTTTTCTTGATGTCGTAACTGACCAGGTCCATCAGCGTGAAGCCATCGTGGGCGGTGACGAAGTTGACCGAGTGCTGCGGCCCGCCATGCTCGAAGAAGTGGTGATAGTCACCGTTGACCATCGACATGAAACTCCGGGCGTTGCCGTCGCTCTTCAGGAACCCGCGAATGGCGTCGCGGTAGCGGCCATTCCATTCGCCCCACCGTTCGGGAAAGTTGCCCACTTGGTAGCCCCAGAGATCCCACGCCTCGGCGATCATCTCGACGTCGTGCGCCGTGCCGAGGTCGCGGATCTGCAACAGCAGCGGGTGGTCCGGGAAGAACCATTTCTGGGCGTCCCAGTCCTCCCGCGGGAAGTTGTTGGGCTTGCGTCCCAGCACCACCGCCAGGTCGAAGCGAAAGCCGTCGACGCCCATCTCCTCGATCCAGTAGGCGAGGGAATCGAGAACCAGCCGCCGCGGCGCTTCGGAGGAGAAGTTGATCTGATTGCCGGTGCCGGTGGCGCCGTCGACGAGGCGGCCGTCGTCGGTCAGCACATAGTATTCGACGGCATCGAAGCCGCCGAGGCTGGTGAACGCGACCTCGTCGCGCCGCCCGAGCCGGTTGCCGCCCTCGCCCGAGTGATTGTAGACGACGTCCAGATAGACCTCGATGCCCGCGTCGTGGAACGCCTTGACCATCGCCTTGAACTCGCGGGTCGGCCCGCCGGGCGACTTGTCGAAGGCATAGCGCCGGTCCGGCGCGAAGTAGCCGAAGGTCATGTAGCCCCAGTAGTTGCCGCCGGGGGCATCGTCCGGGTTGGTGTCGTTGTCGGTCTCGTGGACGGGGAGCAGTTCGATCGCCGTGAAGCCGAGGGCCTTGAGATAGGGGGCGAGGAAGGCGGCGCCGGCATAGGTGCCGCGCAGCTCATCCGGCACCGCCCGAACGGCTTCGAAGCCGGCATAGCCGGCCAGCAGCTCCGGCAGTTCCGCCGCCGACGGATGCCGGCTGATGCCGCGCACGTGGGCCTCGTAGATCACGGCTTTTTCCCGCGGCAGCCGCGGCCGTCCACCGGTGTCGCCCGCGGCGTCGATCAGCAGCCCCTTTGGCGCCCAGCGGCCGGTGTCGAGTTCGCGTCGCGGCCGGCCCTCGTAGGGGGTTTCGCCGGTCGCGTACAGTCGGCCATCGAGACCCGCGGCGAACAGGGCCGGCGTGTGCATGTCGTGGCTGAGCTCGCGCGCATACGGGTCGAACAGCACCTTGTTGGGATTGAAGCGGCTGCCCTCGGCATCAACGTCGGCGACGAAGCCGGCGGCGCTGCCGCCCCGCCGCCAGGCGGCGTCGAACGGCCAGTTCGGCCCCCAGCAGCGAAAGCCGTACGCGGTGCCGGGCGGCACGTCCGCCAGCTTCGCCCGCCAGACGCCGTCGGCCGCATTCCTGACCATCCAGTAGTCGAAGCTGGCGTCGGCGCCCGTGGTCGCATCGAAGATCTCGAGCAGAATGCGCTCGGCGCGTCGGGAAAAGACGGCGAAGGTGACGCCGTCGCCGTCGCGGTGGGCGCCGAGCGGAAACGCCGCCGTGCCCCAGTCGTCCGGCCTGACGGGAGAAAAGGGGCCGCCCTGCGGGTGGGTTTCGCCGAGCGTGCTCATGGGTAACCTCTCCGTTGTCCACCGGCCGTTTGCTGGCGGGCGAGCCGCACGGGACTTCCTATATCGCGGAACGGCCGGCCTTCGAAACGTTTGATGAAGGTCGCGGCATGCCGCTCAGCCGGCGAGGTAAATGCTCCGACCGGCCGCGTCGACGAGGAACGCCGCCTCGCCGCCGCCGGCAACGAGGATCGACCGCGCCGCCGCCTCGGGGGCCACGGCGATGGCGGTGGAGAGCGCGTCGGCTCGCATCGCCGTATCGGCAACGACACTGACGGACACCCAACTCCGCGCCGGCCAGCCGCTCTTCGGATCGAACAGGTGGTGACGGCGGCCATCGGTGCCGAGCGGCGTCGCCAGCGGGCTCGATGTGGCGACGGCGCGATCGGTGAGCCTGAGCGTCGTCGTGGCCGCACCGCCGTCGGGGCGGCCGATGCCGATCCGCCACGCGTCGCCGGCGGCGCGCTCGCCTCCTGCCCGGACTTCCCCGACGTCGGCGAGAACATGGGCGAAGCCATGGGCCGCCAGCCGGTCGACGATCCGGTCGGTGACGTAGCCCTGGGCGATGCCGTTCAGCGTCGCCGCCATGCCCGGCCGGGTGAACGCCACCGCGGCCGGGGCGATGGCGAGGCAGCGCCAGTCGACCCGCTCCCGGGCCGCCGCCAGGGCCTCCGGATCGTCCTGTCCGGTTCGCGCCGCGGCGACATGCACCGCCCACAGCGGCTGCACGGTGACGTCGAAGGCGCCGCCGCTGAGCGCCGACATCCGGGCCGAGGCCTGCAGCACCTCGACCAGCGCCGGCGGCGGCAGGGCGAGCGCGCCGCGAGAGTTCAGCCGCGAGAGCGCCGAGTCCCCCCGATGCAGATCGAACACCTGTTCCAGGCGGCGGATCTCGCCAACGCAGTCGATCAGCGCGGCGCGGGCACGCGGCGCATCGGCGGTGCGCACCGTCAGCGATGCTTCGGCCCCCATGGCGATGCCGCGCCAGCGGACGTGCGGCAGGTCCGCACCCAGGGCGCGGGACAGGGCGCCTGGGGCAACCGCGGCGGCCGCACCGGCGGCGACGAGCCGCAGCACCCGGCGGCGGCAGCGGACCGGCACGGGCCGGATCATTCGGCCGCCAGCGCCACCGGGCGCCCCCTCTTCGCCGCGAGCCGATCGGGCACGCACAGCGTCGGCGTCTCGATGATGGTCACGCAGTCCAGGCACTGGAAGCATTCGTCGTAGTCGATTCGACCGTCGCGCCGAATGGCGCCATACGCGCAGCGCGCCCGGCAGAACTGGCAGGGTGTGCCGCATTCCGTCCGCCGTCGGATCCAGTCGAAGCGGCGCAGCCGGCCGCCGAGCGCCAGCGCCGCGCCGAGCGGGCAGACGTAGCGGCAGAAGCCCTTGAACACGAACACCCCGAGCACGAGCCACGCCACCGCATACAGCACGTAGACCGGCGGCCGGTCGAAGGCCATGGTCATCGCGGTCTTGAAGGGCTCGACCTCGACCAGCAGCTCGGCGGCGGTCGGCGCCACCAGCGTGGCCCCGACGAGCACCGCCAGAACGGCGTATTTTCCCCATTTGAGGCGGCGATCCAGGGCAGCCGGCACGCGGATCTCCGGCAGCCGCAGCCGGCGGCCGATGACGTGGGCGAATTCCTGCAGGGCGCCATAGGGGCAGAGCCAGCCGCAGAAGAAGCCGCGGCCCCAGACGACCAGCGAGATCAGCGTCGCCGCCCAGAGCAGCAGCAGCAGCGGCTCATAGAGCAGGAACACGAAGCTGCCGCCCTCGACGGCGTTGCGCAGTACCCCGAGCGGCGTGACGATGCTGAGCTGGCCATGGGCATACCAGCCGACGAAGCCGACGGTCGCCGCCAGGGTCACGAGGCGCAACCGCGGGAAATGGCGGTGGCGCGCGAGGCCGGGCAGGCGCCAGGCGAGCAGCCAGACGAGCGGCAGCACGCCGGCGGTGACCGCCAGCATCACCGGTGTCCGGTCGATGGCCGCCGCCTGCCATGCCGGGACGCTGCGCGGTGCTTCCGGTGTCGTGAAGAAGCGCGCCGGCGCCGCGTAGGGCACGTCGAAGTCGCGCACGCCCATGTCCGGCATGAACGTGCCGTGTTGGCGCACGCTGCGGACGATCAGCGTCCAAGGGGCGCCCGGGTCGAAACCGAGGCGGGTGTCGGCGCGCAGCAGCATCGCCTGCGCGAAGTCCGGCATGCCGCCGGCGAGGCCGACGTCGATGTCGGCGTCGCGCAGCAGCACGGGCAGGCCGCCTTGGCCGGCGGCGATGCGATCGGGCTCGGTGTTGCGAACGAAATCGGCATCCACCAGTTGATGCCGGCCGTCGGCGAGCAGCAGGATCGGCTCCTCGTGGGCGGCGAGGGTCGCGGCGAGCCGGGCCTGCGTCGCCGCCGACAGCACGGCGCGGGCGACGCTCGGCGGCCCGACGTCGATGACCCAGAGATCCAGATAGAGGTCGTCGGGCGCCGCGAGCGCCTCGGGATCGTCCGCTTCCCACAGGGTGCCGACGAACAGGGCCTGGAGGTCGGCGTTGGTCATCCGCAGCCGGCGCGCGATCCCCTGCTCGACAAGGGCCGTCCAGTCGAGCGCTTCGTCATGGTCGAGGCGCGGCCGCGCCGCCGGCCGTGGCGCGATCCCCTGCATCCGTTCGCGCGCCACCTGCAGGGCCGCAGCGAGGATCGACTCGTTGGCGATGCGGACCGAGGCCGTCGCCTTGGTGATGCCATCCAGGTAGACGTTCGTCGACTCCGCGCCCCGCGCCGCTCGATCGACCGATCGGACGGTGATCGCGTCGCCGACCGAAAGCCCGCGGTATTGCAGGACGAATGCGTCGAACGGCGCCTGGCCGAGACCCGAAATGAAGATCGGCTCCTTGTGGGAGAGGATGGTCACGTCGAGGAAGCGGCCGGTGGTGTCCAGGGTGACGAGCAGGTTGATGGGCTCGCCGGTGAACCCCGGGATCGGCGCCAGCGGCTCGGTTTCGAAGATGTA
>CAZBWP010000184.1:0-5287 GCA_964495295.1 uncultured Rhodospirillaceae bacterium
CGCCGAGCCCGGAGAAGATCGAGGCGCTGATCGACATCAACAAGAACATCGCCGCCGGCCTGCTCAGCCGCGCCCCGGCGACGGCCACCACCGGCGCCACCGCCTCTTCTGGCCCCACCGACCATCCCTTCCCACCCGCCGCCGCCTGACCGCAACCAAGCGTGGGAAACGCCGGTTCAGGCGGACTGATCGAGGCTCGATGACCGATCGGCCGCCTCGGGGCGCTTGCCCAGGCGATGTGCATCTTCCAGCATGCGCGCCACCTGTTCCGGTGGCGAGCTGGCGATCAGCCGATCGGACTCGGTGTCGACCAGCTGCACCAGCGGCCGCACCAGGCCGTCGATGAACTTGACCGTGTAGCGGTAGCGGCCCGCCGCGTCCGCCGCCCGCCGCGCCGCGTCCGCGGGCAGCTCCTCGGCGTTGCCTGCATCCACGTCCTCGCGCTCCGCCAGGCGAACGGGATCCCCCGCCGACCGGGCGGGGCCGTGGGCGTATTTCTGGACCGGCTGCGCCGGTGGCACGGCGGCTGGCTGCGCCGTCGAGACATGCGCGGTCGAGCGCCCCGCCATCAGCCCCGCCAGGGAACCGGCCGCACGGCCGGCGCCGATGAGCGAGTCTACCGATGCTGTGACCATGGCTCCTGCCTTTCCGGCCGCGGCCCGGCACCCGGGCTTCGGCTCAGGCCGATCCGGGCCCGTGCAGGCGCGGCGACACGCTGTTGATCCCTGCTCACGGACCGGCGCCCCGCTGCAACTTCGCCAGCGACAGGGCCGATCCGCTGCCATGCTGGCTGCACGGCGTGCTCGTCCCGCTCAACCGGGGAGCCGGCCGCGGGCGCAGTTCGCCGGCCTGTTGGCACAGCTCCGCCAGCGCTTGATATTCATGCTCGATGAGCGCCTTGCACGGCTTCAGCGCGGCATAGAGGCGAGCCGCCTCGACGGCCGCACGCAGCTCGGCGACGATCGCCGCGGCACTCGGCGCGGCGCGCTCGAACGCATCGCCGAGCGCCAAGGCGAGCGCGATCAGCGCCTCGCGACGCTCGGGAAACAGGTAGGCGCCCTGGATCGCCGAGTAGATGCGGGTCGCCGGCGACGTCGCCTCGGCCGGCGGCAGAATGTCCTCGCCGCGCATGATGGTCGCCTCGTTGCGGAGCAGCACGCTGGTGGTCCGTCCGGACGCGTTCTCCAGCACCGCGCCGTTGACGAACAGCCGCCCACCGCGCTTGATGTGTACGAGCAACGCCATGAAATCTCACCTTCTTCTGTGGTCCCGCCAACGCACAGCGGCATGATCCCGAAGATTGCCGCCGCCGGCTCAGCTGCCGCGAACGCCCCGCTCAGCCGCAGACGTTCAGCAACGCGTCTTCGTCATCGGTGGCGAGTTGCTCGTCGATCCGGTCGAAGCGTTGCTGGCGATCGAGGCGCAGCAGCGCCCGGGCCTCGCCATGGCCGTCCACATCGGCCGTTGCATCCGCCCCGGCGTCATCCAGATGCCGCAGGGCTGCCGCTTGCAGCAGCCGGGCATTGGCGCGAGCTGCCTCGGGAACCGTGACGCGTGCTGGCATACGGGCTTCCTTCCGTTTCGCTCGACTGTCCGGCAAGACACCACCCTGCAACGGACAATGACAACAACTTTGAAGTGTATCACGCTATGCGAGCGCTGGCCAGAACTTTCTCGCCACAATTGGTTCGCGGCGGGTGTCGGTGGCGCAACGGTGGGGCGTCGGCGGCCTTCGGTTCGGGTACGTCGACGGTGTCGCCCGGCAACTCTGGCCGGCCGACGCGGCAAGACCTGCCGGGTGGCCGCATCCCACCTCTGACAGCGGCTCATCTGAACGCCGCAAGCCATTGATATAAGTAATTTTTTTTATCATTCAGCGAAACTGGCATCCCGATTGCTTCTGACCGAGCAGGACATCCGAACAGGACGTCCTCACAGGACATCCGGACAGGGCAGGACATGACGGAGGCGCGACAGTGACCGGCTCCCATTTGCTGACAAGCGTTTCACCAAAGGCCGACACGGCCTTGGCACACCTCGTTCAGGCCACTCCGACCGGGCCCGCATACCCGTTTGGGTTGTCTTTCGATCTTCTGATCGGACAGGCGATCGACAACGCCCGGCGCAGCCCGCCTGAGATCACGCGCCCCGGCTGGAGTGACCGTGCCGCTTCGCCCGAGCCGCGCCGGCCGGCGGAAACGCGCGACCATGACGACGTCCGGGAGGCCCCGTTCGCCATCGCCGTCGTCGAGCCGCCACATCGCGACCCGGCGCCGGCGGCCCGTCGGGTCGACCCCGGCGACGACGCCCCGCCGAGCGCGCCGCCCGGGGACTCCGCCGCGCCGCCCGATCCGCGGCAGCCAAAGGCGGCGTCGAGTCCGTCGACCGGGACCGCTCCCGCTGATCCGGCCACCCCCTCCGGCAGGCTTCCGGCCCAACCGGTCTTGCCCTGGCTGGACGAAGGCAGCCCGCTTGCCGGCGCCAAGGCCGCGCCGGACGCACCCATCCCGCCGCGTCCGCAGGGCCCCATCGGCCCGGCGTCGACACCGTCGGCCCAGGCGGCAGCCAACGGGACCGGCACCGCCGATCCCAGCCTGGCCGCCGCCCTGCGCGAGGTTCGCATGACCGCCGTCAAGGAGGCGGATCACCTGGTCTCGCAGCCGGCCGCCACCCGCGTCCCGTGGACCGCCGGCATTGATGCGTCGCTCCCCGCCGGCGAACGGGCCACGGGCCACGCCACCGCGCAGGGAGCCGCCGTCCCGTCGCCAGTGCAATCGACTGCCCCAGCCGCGGGACTCCCTGCCTCGGCCGGCGCCGCGCAGGCCTCCGCGGCTCCAGCAGTCGCCGGGGCGGCCGTTGTCGCAACTGCCCAGAGCGGCGAGCCGCAGGCGCAGCGCCCGCTCGGCGAAGCACCCGGCGGCCCGGTGACGTCCACCGCGGCAGCCGGACCGACGGCACCCGGAGGCCCTGCCCGCTCGACCGGCAGCGGGCCGACCGCCCCCCAGCGCCCGGCGACGCTGCCCATGGACGTGCCCGAACAGGTGCGTGTGCGCATCGCCCACGCCATCGCCAACGGCCATGACCGCATCGAGATCCGCCTGAAACCCGCCGAACTCGGCCGCCTCGACATCCGCCTCGACCTCGCCGGCGACGGCCGCGTGCAGGCGACGATCACCGCCGACAATCGCCAGACGCTGGAGCTGCTGCGCGCCGACGCGCGTGGCCTGGAACGGGCGCTGCAGGACGCCGGACTGCGCACCGACAGCGGCGGCCTCAGCTTCAACCTGCGCGGCGACGGCGATGCCCCCTCCCGCGAGCGGTCTTTGGAGACACGCGGTGACGAGGCCGGAGCCAGGGCCATCGCCGAGGATGAAGCCGCCGCCGATCCCGTGATGCCGGGCGTCGCCTCGGCATCGGCCACCGGCCGCATCGACATCCGGGCCTGAGCCCGAACGGAGCATCGAGCCATGCTGATCGACGGAGCCTCCAGTCGTGCCGCCATCGTCGGCGGCCGCGCCGAACGCGACGACGCCAAGCTGCAGGACGACCTGAACCGTTTCCTGACGCTGCTCGTCACCCAGCTGCAGCATCAGGATCCGCTCGATCCCATGGACGCCAACGAGTTCACCCAGCAGCTCGTGCAGTTCGCCAGCGTCGAGCAGCAGATCTACCAGAACGCCAACCTGGAGAAGCTGGTGGCGGTGCAGCGCAGCGGCCAGTCGGCGGCGATGGTCGGCTATCTCGGCCGGCTGGCCGAGATCAACGGCAACGCCCTGCCGCTGGCCGACGGTTTCGCCGAGGCCAGCTACACGCTCTCCCAGAACGCCGCGACGACCGCGATCGCCATCAAGGATGCGAGCGGACGCGCGGTGTTCACCACCGCCGGCGCCACCGATGCCGGACGTCACGCCTTCACCTGGGACGGGCGCGACGCCAGCGGCCAAGCGCTGCCCGACGGCGCCTACACCCTTGAGGTCAATGCGACCGGCAGGGACGGCACGCTGATCCCGGTCGACCAGACGGTCTACGGCCGGGTGACCGGCACCGCGCCGACCGCCGACAGCGTCCAGTTGCTGCTCGGCGACGTCGCCGTCGATGTGGAGGACGTGCTGTCGGTGCGCGAAGCACCGCCGGGACGGCCGGCCACGGACGACTGAGGACCACCCGCCCACGCCCCTGGGCGCTTTTGGAGACCCCGCGCCGCCGGGCGCTTTTAGACATCCCGCGCCGCCGGGCGCGCAGACGACGAGGAGATCGGCATGAGCCTGTTCGGAGCGATGACGTCGGGAGTATCGGGGCTGACCGCCCAGTCGAGCGCCATGGGCGCGATCGCCGACAACATCACCAACGTCAACACCGTCGGCTACAAGAACGTCAAGACCGACTTCCAGACCCTGGTCACCAAGCAGACGGCGGTGACGTTCTACTCGGCGGGCGGCGTCCAGGCCCGGCCGCTCGCCCAGAACGACGTCCAGGGGCTGCTGCAGGCAACCTCCTCGCAAACCGACCTGGGGATCTCCGGGCAGGGCTTTTTCGTCGTCAACGAGTCGAACCGCCCGGGCCTGGAGGACCAGTTCCTGTTCACCCGCGCCGGCTCGTTCTTCAAGGACGACGAAGGCTTCCTGCGCAACGCTGCCGGCTTCTACCTGCAGGGTTGGCCGACCGATCCCGAAGGCAACGTCATCCTGCCGCCGGACAGCGGCGCCTCGCTGACCAACCAGAACATCATCTCCACGGACTTCCTGCAGACGGTCAACCTGAACCGCGTCGGCGGCACGGCGACCGAAACCTCGCGCATCGCCATGGGTGCCAACCTGCCCGCCGGCGATCCCGTGGGGGCTCAGCACAAGGTCGACGTCCAGTTCTTCGATACCCTTGGCGTCACCAAGGACATCAGCTTCCAGTTCACCAAGAGCGCGCCCAACGCCTGGGAGCTGAACGTCGAGCCGCCGAGCGGCACCGCGGTGCTGACCCTGCACGGCGACGCCGGCGACGGCAGCGACGTCTACGCCAGCATCGGCCAGCTGGAATTCACGTCGCAGCCCGGTGACGGCGACACGCTGACCATCGCCGGCGTCACCTACGAGTTCGATGACGGCGGCGGCGTCGGTGGCACCAATACCCAGGTGCTCATCGGGACCAAGCTGGTGGATACCGTGTCCGCGCTGGTGGCGGCGATCCAGGGCAATCCCGATTTCGTGCCGGGCAATCTGGCCAACCATCAGGTTCGGGCGAAAGCCGGCAACGAGACGGTGCTGCTGCTGCAGGGCGGCAGCGGCGGAGCGCT
>CAZBWP010000185.1:0-5225 GCA_964495295.1 uncultured Rhodospirillaceae bacterium
ACGTCGGTGCCCGGCATGAACACGTGACTGGAGTCGACGCTCAGGATGTCGGCCGCTTGCAGCACCTTGAAGGGCGCCAGTCCCGCCTGTGCCACCGTCATCTGCAACAGCCGCGCCCGCGAGCCTTCGGTGGCGACCCGCGGCGCCGGATCGATGCACGCGACCACCGTGTCGAGATCGCCGTCGGCGGCGGCGCGGGCGAGAAAGTGTGTCGAAACGCCCGCCCCCACCTCGACGACGTGCGCCGGCTCAAGATTGCGGAGCAGGGTGTAGGCGGCGGCCGCGTCGAGGCGCGGGAACGCGGTCTGCCGCCAGCGCGGTGCCGGGCCGTGGTCGTCGCCGATGCGTTCCAGATCGTGCGCGAGATCCTCGATGGCATCCAGGACATCCTCGAACACGTGCTGCCGGTCGGCGAACAGCAGGGCCAGGGCCTCGTACGGCGGCAACCGTCCGAACGCCGGCAGTTCGCCGGCATGGGCGTAGGGCACGAAGAACCCGCGCCGGCCGACGCCCGACAGGGTGGCGACCTGATCCACCAGCCGGCGCCAGCGGTCCTTCACGACCGCGGCTCCCGTGCCGCCGCCCCGCCGACGCCGCGGCGATGCAGGGCGATGGCGTGCGGCGTCCGCGACTTCGGCACCGCCAGCACGAAGTTGTAGCGCGCCACGTGATAGCTGGGATCGAAGCCGTAGAAGTTGAGCCGCATGCGCTCCAGCTCGGCCGTCCGGTAGCTCTCCAGCGGCCGTGCCCGCTCGTCCGCGGCGCGGCGCCGGGCCTTGTCGCGCAGCAGCGCGGGCAGCGCCGGATCGGCCGCCGTCGCCCGTGCCATCGCCAGCACGGCATCGAGGAACGCCGGCGGATCACCGGCGACGACGGCATCGACCAGCCCCAGCCGTCGTGCTTCGCCGGTGCCCATGGGCAGCCGCGCCCGGGTCAGGATCTCGGCGTGCTCCGCCCCGGCGCGCCGCGGCAGGAGGTAGGTCCAGTATTCCGAGCCGTAGAGATTGCCCATGCCCGTGTAGTGCGGATTGAGGATGATCGGCTGTCGGGCGACGACCTGGTCGGCGGCGAGTGCCAGGAACACGCCGCCGGCGCCGGCGTCGCCCTGCAGCGCCGCGATGGTGATCTTGTCGTCGGTGAGGAGAATGTCGCGGACCACGTCGTCGATGGCGTTGATCGTCCGCCAGGATTCGTCCGCCGGACTGTCGGCCGCCTCGATGACGTTGAGGTGCATGCCATTCGACCAGAAGTCCGGCCCGCCGGCGAGCACCAGCACCCGGGTCGGCCGGCGCCGCGCCGCGGCCCAGGCGGCAGCGAGGCGCGCGCACTGCCGCACGCTCATGGCGCCGTTGTGGAAGGGAAAATGCAGCACGCCGACGTCGCCGGCCTCCTCGTACCAGAGATCGCGCCAGCCCGCACCGGTGCCCTCGGACACCTCGGGCACGTCGGCGAGACGCTCGCCGAGCACCATCGTCGCCGGCAGCTTGATGGTGTCGACGCCCGCCGCGCGCTGCCGCAGGTGGCCGATCCACACCGCGCCATCGGTCGTCGCCCGGCAGATCGCGGTCTCCCGCCGGCCGATCACCGCGCCCGGCCGGCCACCCAGCGATTCGTCCGGATGCGCGTCGTAAAGCCAGACCGGCAAATCCAGCACGGTGTCGCGGACGCCCGGCCGGCCGTCGCCGGATCGGATCTTGCGCAGCACCGCCGCCGTGCCGTCGCGCTGCCAGTCGATCGCCCGGTCGGCCTGGCGCATCGCCGGGCGCGGCCGTCCGATCACGGAGGGATCGGCCGGGTCGCCCCGGTCCGGCGTGAGCGTGCCGGCGGCGATGCGATCGAGCGCCGTCAACACCGCCCGCTCGGCGGCATCGGCGACCTCGCGGCGATAGAGGCTGCTCTTGGCGGCCGGGCGCATGGCAAACGTCGCCGACGCCCACACCGGCCCGGCATCCATCTCCGCCTCGGCCTGCAGCACGGTGACCCCCCAGGTCGCCGCATCCTCCAGGATCGCCCAGTCCAGCGCCGACGGGCCGCGGTCGCCGGGCGGGCCCGGATGGACGATCAGGCATCGTGTCGCGCGCCACACCCGCTCAGGGATCGCCCGCTTCAGGAACGGGGCGATGATCAGGTCGGGGCGGAACAGCGCCACCGCCTCCTCGGTCACCGCGTCGCTGACGTCGAACTCGACGCTGACCGCGTGGCCGCGTTCGCCCAGCACGACGAACAGCCGTTGTGCCAGGCTGTTGAAGCTGTGGGTGAGCAGGAGAATGCGCATGATCGGGGACCGGCGTGGCATCGGGGCGTGGCCGACCGTGCTCTGGCGCAGCCGAAGGCCACGACCGGGGGACCGCAGCCTCACCCCGGCAAGATGTCCGATTTCGGAGATCGGTCAAGAGCGTGTATCCTCCCGCCTCTGCCAGAACCGCATGGGACAGCGCCGTGAGTTGGCTCCGCATCGCCCTCGTCTGCCTTCTGCTCGCGACGCTGCCGGGATGCGACAGGGTCAGTTGGACGCTGTCCATGGGGCTGGCCGAAAAGGCGCTGGCCGAGGGCGACCTGGCGACGGCGCGACGCCGGCTCACCGAAGCGCTGGCCGCCGGTCAAGCCCTCTACGATGCCGAAGCGCCGGAACTGGCGCGGGCCGAGGCGATGCTGGCGACCCTGGATCTGCTCGATGGCGACTACGCGACGGCGGAGGCGCGACTGCTGCGGGCCGTGCCGGTCCTGGAGCGGACGCCGGACGCCGACCGCCCGGTGCTGGCTCGGGCGCTCCGGGATCTCGGCCTCGTGCACGAGCAGGCGGGCCGGATCGAGGAGGCGGAGCAGGTGTTGCAGCGAGCCCTGCCGCCGACACGCGCGGTCTTCGGCCTCGACCATCCGGAGCACGCCCGGACCCTGCTGCGGCTCGCCAACGTGGAATCCCGTCTGGGCCGGTTCGACAAGGCGCTCCGCCGCTACCGCTCGGCGCTCCAGATCGCCGCGGGACAGGAGCCGGCGGACCACGACCTTCTGGCGATGATCCACACCGGCCTCGCCGGCACCTACGCCCGGCAGAAGCAATTCGACGCGGCCGAGGAGGCGTTCCGCGCGGCCATCGCCGCCCGACGGACGGCGCACGGCGACAGCGACCTCCGCGTCGCAGACGATTGGGCGCGTCTGGCCGAACTCTACGAGGTGGAGCAGCGCCACGACAGGGTGATCGAGGCGATGGAGCAGGCGCTGGCCATCCGCCGCGCCGCGCTGGGTGACGATGCGCCGCTGGTGTCGCTGACGCTCGCCTACATGGCCGACATGGCGGGGCGCACGGGTGACGCGGCCGGCGCCCTGGCGCTGCGCGATGCCGCGATCGACGGCCTCGAACGCCGCATCGCCGCCGACCCCGCCGAAGCCGACGTGGTCGCCGCGGCGTTCGAAACGCTCGGCCGGACGGCGGTGCGCGCCGAGGACTGGGACGCGGCCGAGGCGTACCTGCGCCGGTCGCTTGCGGTCCGCGAGGCCAACGCCGACGCCTCCGCCGCCGATGTCGCCGTCTCCCTCAACAATCTCGGGGTGTTCCTGCAACAGACGAACCGCGCCGCCGAGGCGCTGCCGCTGCACGAGCGGGCCCTCGCCCTGCGCCGGCAGGCCCTGGGCGACGCCGACCCCGCGGTCGCCGGCTCCTGGCGAAACCTCGGCCTGGCCAGTCTCGCGCTGGGCCGGACCGCGGACGCCGAGGCGCAGTTCCGCGCCGCGCTGGAAACGGCCGAGGTGGCGTTCGGCAGCGAGGATCCGCGGCTGGTTCCGTTCCTCATCCCGCTTGCCGCGCTGTTGAACGGCAGCGGCCGGACGGACGAGGCCGCGGGGCTCGTCCGCCGCGCCCAACTGCTGACCGCCCATTGACCCCGCCAGCCGGAGCGCGCGACCTGCTCGACAGGATGGCGACGGGCTGGGCGCTGCTCGGCGGCGCGATCCTGATCGCCATCGTCCTGGTGACCGTCGGCAACGCCGGCGCGTTCGCGCTGGACCGGCTGGTGCGACCGTTCGGCGGCAGCGTCAGCGGTCTGCCGGGCTACGAGGATTTCGTCCGCCTGGCGGTGAGTTGCGCCGCGCTGATGCTCTTCCCCTACTGCCAGCTCCGGCGCGGGCACCTTGCGGTGGATCTGTTCGTCAGCCTCACGCCCCGGTGGGTGCAGCGGGCGCTCGACCGCGTCTCCCGGCTCGGGATGGTGGCGCTCGCCCTGTTCCTTGCCTATCGGATGGGGCTCGGGCTGATCGAGACCCGTGCCGACGGCGTGGTGTCACGGGTGCTCGGCTGGCCGGAATGGCCGTTCTTCGCGCCCGGCGTCCTGTCGATGCTTTTGTGGGCCGCGGTCGCCGCGATCCAGCTGTTCGATGCCGACGGGCACGAGGGCCAGCCGTTCGCGAGCCGCGCCGATGGCTGAGGGTGAGCTGATCGGCATCGCCGGCCTTGCCGTGCTGTTCGCGTTGCTGGCGCTCCGGGTGCCGGTGGGCCTCGCCATGGTCGCCGTCGGCATCGGCGGCAATTATGCGCTCAGCCTGGCGCTGCCCTATCTGCGCTTCGAGCCGTACCTGCAACAGTACAAGACGCTCTTGTGGAACAGCGTCGCCAGCTACGATCTCTCCGTCGTGCCGCTGTTCGTGCTGATGGGCACCCTGGCCAGTCAGGCCAACCTCAGTCGCGACCTGTTCCAGGGGATCAACGCGCTGGTCGGCCGGTTGCGCGGCGGCGTCGCCATGGCGGCGATCGGCGCCTGCGCCGGCTTCGGCGCGGTCTGCGGATCGTCCCTGGCAACCGCGTCGACCATGGGCCGCGTCGCCCTGCCCGAGCTGAAGCGCATGCGCTACGACGCGAAGCTGGCGACCGGCACGCTCGCCGCCGGCGGCACCCTCGGCATCCTGATCCCGCCGTCGGTGGCGCTGGTGCTCTATGCCGTCATCGTCGAGGCCTCGATCATCGAGATGTTCCAGGCGGCGATCCTGCCGGGGCTGCTGGCCGTCGCGCTGTTCATCGGCGTCATCGCCGTGCTGGTGCGGCTCAAGCCGGGGATCGCGCCGCCGAGTGCGCCGCTGGCGCCGGCCGAGCGCCGGCAGGCGATCCGGCGGCTGCTGCCGGTGCTCGCCATCTTCGGCTCGATCATCCTCGGGCTCGGCCTCGGCCTGTTCACGCCGACCCCCGCCGCCGGCGTCGGCGCCTTCCTGATCCTCGCCTACGGCGTCGTCCTGCG
>CAZBWP010000186.1:0-5210 GCA_964495295.1 uncultured Rhodospirillaceae bacterium
GCCAGATGATCAGATTGGCTTGGCCGGTCTCGTCCTCCAGCGTGACGAAGACGACGCCGTTGGCACTGCCGGGCCGCTGGCGGGTAACGACGATGCCGGCGACGTGTCGGCGCTCACCATGCGACGCCATGGCCAAGTGCTCTGCCGGGACGATGCCCTGTCTTGCCAGCCGCTCACGTAGCAGCGCGACCGGGTGTGCCTTCAAGGACAACCGCAATGTTCGATAATCGCAGGCGACCTGCTCGCCGGGGCTCGTCGCCGGCAGCCTCACCGCCGGCTCGTCCCGGGGATCGAGCGCGTCGGCTGCGGCAAACAGGGCGAGTGGTGTCTCGTCAAGGCCGCGCACCGCCCAGAGCGCCCCTCGCCGGTCGAGATCCAGCGAGCCGAAGGCGTCGGCGCGGGCCAGCGTGGTCAGTGCCGGCACGCCGACGCCGGCGCGGCGCCACAAGTCGGAAACCCCTGGATAACCATTGCCACGGGACGCCGTCAGCGCTTCGGCGTCGCGCATCGCCAACCCCTTGACCTGCCGGAAGCCGAGTCGGAGGGCAACCCCATTCGCCGAGTCGGCAGCCGGCTCCAGCGTGTTGTCGACGGCGCTCAGGTTGACATCGACGGGGCGGACGACGACGTCATGCCGGCGCGCGTCGCCGACGATCTGCGCCGGTGCATAGAAGCCCATGGGCTGGCTGTTGAGCAGCGCACACGCGAAGGCGGCCGGGTAGTGGCACTTCAGCCAGGACGAGACGTAGACGAGCAGCGCGAAGCTCGCCGAATGGGACTCGGGAAAGCCATAGTTGGCGAACCCCTCGATCTGCCTGAAGCAGCGTTCGGCGAAGGCCTGATCATGGCCACGCGCAGCCATGCCCTGCACGAACGCCTCGCGATAGGCATGAATGGCACCATTGCGGCGGAAGGTGGCCATGGCGCGGCGCAGGCCGTCGGCCTCACTCGGCGTGAAGCCGGCGGCGACGATGGCGATCTTCATCGCCTGTTCCTGGAACAGCGGAATGCCAAGGGTCTTGCCCAGCACCTGGCGAAGCTCCTCGGTGGGATACATGATCGGCTCTTCGCCGTTGCGACGGCGGAGGTAGGGGTGGACCATGTCCCCCTGGATCGGTCCGGGCCGGACGATCGCCACCTCGATCACCAGATCGTAGAAGCAGCGCGGCCTGAGGCGCGGCAGCATCGCCATCTGTGCCCGGCTCTCCACCTGGAATACGCCGACAGAGTCCGCCGCGCACAGCATGTCGTAGACGGCAGGATCTTCCGCCGGCACCGTCGCCAACGTGTAGCGACGGCCGTGGTGGGCGGCGATCAGATCGAATGCCTTGCGCACGCAGGTCAGCATGCCGAGGCCGAGCAGATCGATCTTCAGAATCCCGAGCGCGTCCAGGTCGTCCTTGTCCCACTCGATGACCGTACGGTCGATCATCGCAGCGTTCTCGATGGGCACGACAGCGCTGAGCGGGCTCTTGGTGATCACCATGCCCCCCGTATGCTGCGACAAGTGCCGCGGGAAGCCGATCAGCGTGCCGGCAAGGCTCAGCGTCATGCGCACGGTCCGGTCGCGGGGATCGAGTCCGACCTCGCGGATGGCCGCGTCGGTGATCGTGTCGGTATGTCGGCGCCACAGCGCGCCCTGCAGAGCGATGATGGCGTCGTTGCTGAGGCCCAGCACCTTGCCGACATCGCGGACGGCGCTCTTGGTGCGATAGCAGATGACGGTCGCCGTCATCCCTGAGTGGTCACGTCCGTACTTGCGGTAGACGTACTGGATCACCTCCTCGCGGCGCTCGTGCTCGAAGTCGACGTCGATATCCGGCGGCTCGTTGCGCTCGGCGCTGACGAAGCGCTCGAACAAGAGATCGATGCGTGCCGGATCCACCGCGGTGATGCCAAGGCAATAGCAGACCGCCGAGTTGGCGGCGGAGCCGCGCCCCTGGCAGAGGATGCCGCGGTCGCGGGCGAAGCGGACGATGTCGTGGACGGTGAGAAAGTATGGGGCGAACGCCAACTGCTCGATCAACGCCAGTTCGTGGCGGAGGCTTCGCTCGACGTGCTCCGGCACGCCCGCCGGGTAGCGCTCCGCGGCGCCTATCCAGGTGAGTCGCGCCAAGTCTTCCTGCGGCGTGCGACCGTCGGCGACGGCATCCACGGGATACTCGTAGCGCAACTCGTCCAGGCTGAAGCGGCAGGCGTCGGCGACGGCCATGGTGTTGCTGATCGCCTCCGGATGGTCGCGGAACAACCGCCCCATCTCGACAGGCGCCTTCAGGTGACGCTCGGCATTGGCGAACAGGCGGAAACCGGCAGCGTGCAGGGTGCAGCCTTCGCGGATACAGGTCAGCACGTCTTGCAGCGGCCGTCGCTCGGCGGCGTGGGCGTGCACGTCGTTGGTGGCGAGCAGCGGCACCCCGGCCGTGGCGGCGCACGCGCGCAAGGCCTGAATGCGAAATCTGTCATCGCCCATAAAGACATGTGAAACAGCAAGATAAAGCTGTTTATTCATAAGATGCGTCAGGGAGATAAGGGCGTTGCTGAAGGTCGCATCGGGCTCGACGGGGGGGATGACGGCGAGGATCTGGCCCTCGGCATGGGCGGCGAGATCGGCGGCCGCGAGGGAGCAATCCCCCTTTGGCGCCCGGCGCCGGCCGAGCGTGATCAATTGGCACAGGCGGCCGTAGGCGGCGCGGTCGGTGGGGAAGCAAAGGACGTCCGGCGCGTCTTCCAGATCGAGGCGGGCACCGACGACGAGACGCACGCCGGCCTGTTTCGCCGCCACGTGGGCGCGGACGATACCGGCCAGCGTATTGCGGTCGGTGACCGCGACGGCGGCGAGTCCCAGGAGTGCCGCCGTCGCCATCAGTTCCTCGGGATGCGATGCTCCCCGGAGAAAGCTGAAGTTGGTCGCAACCTGCAGTTCGGCGTACGTGGTCACGGTCCGTCGGGCGTCGCTTCGGTCAACCGGCGCGTCGGCGCGACCAGGTCGAGGCCGCGCAGGTGCGGCGGCAGATGGGCTGGGCGGGCTCTGACGTGGTCGGTCAGGATCTGCCGGACCTCGGCTTCCATCGAACGGTTATGGGCCTTTGCCAGGCTCTTCAGCGCTTCGACAATGCCGTCGTCGAGGTTGCGGATGGTCAAGTTCGCCATGAAAAATCGTCCTTTGCTGGTTGTTTTTGGAGTGGGCCGGTCATCCGAACAGGCCATGCAGGTACCATCGGGGTGCGGCGTCTGCCCGATAGGGAGCTTCGCGAAATACCCACAAACGGCAGCCAGCGTCGTCTTCCAGACGGTAATAGTCGCGGGTACGGGCCAGCCGGTCGGAGGTCAGACCATCGTCCTCCAGCCACCACTCGGGAGCGATGCGCTCCGGTCCCTCGGCGGCGACGATGCGGTGGCGGGAGCGGCCATGTTGCATCAGCACCGGTGGTCCATCGGGGAGGGGGGTGACCACCTGCACCGGCTCTGGTGTCGGCAGCAGCATGGCCGGCCGCGGCTGTCGCGGGCGGTGCTCCGTCGCCGCGGCGGCCTGATCGACGGGGGGCGCAGGGCTGGCGGCGGGGACCGGCCGGCAGGCGCGTTCGGGCAGATGGCTGGCCCGTGCCGTCAGACGCACGACGTTCCCGGGATGCAGGCGATTGCCGAGACGGTCGAGCAGCCGCGCGAGATCCTCGCCAGGACCCTCGGCGTCGGTTTGCAGCGTGGTCTGCACCGCCGCCAGCGGCTCGACCACCGTTGCCGCCAGAATCGCCGTTTCCACCCCGAAGCCTGGATCGAGGCCGTCCAGCTTCTCGCGGAACAGTCGCGCCAGATGGTCGGGATCGCGCACCGGCTGGGCGGTCCCGATGGCGGCCCGGGCAACGGTGCCGTCGGTGCGAAAGAGCGCCAGTTCCAGCCGCCGGACGCCGCGGCGCGCCGCCTCCAACCGTTGGCACAGCTCGCCGAGCAATTGGCGAGCGGTCGCCGCGATGTCCTCCTGTCGGCCGATCGGCTCGGCGAAGGCGAGGCGGACGCGAAATGCCGGCACCGGCCGGCGCGGCGAGATCGGCTCGTCCACGTGACCAAGGGCACGGTCGACGCTCTTGAGCACGGCGTCCCCGAAACGCGCGGCAAGCGGCGCACGGGGCAGCGCCATCAGGTCACCGATCCGTCTGAGGCCGACCATGTCGAGATCGGCAATGGTCGCCGGCGGCAGCCGCAGGCCGGCGATGGGCAGCGGCGCCAGTGCGGTCTCGGCGTCCCCCGGTGCGATGATTGCGGTGCGTGCGCCGCCGAAGCGGGCGACGGCCCAGGCGGCCCCCGGCGTGTCGGCAACGGTTGCCGCGGCGGCCAGCCGGAACCTGCCCAGTCGATCGACGAGATCGGCGAGCAGCGCTGCCTCGCCGTGGAACAGGTGGGCACAGCCCGTAATGTCGAGCCAGATCCCGGCATCGCCGCCGTGACCGCCGGTGCGCGGGCTGTCGGCGTCCGCTGCCGTCCACGGCGTGTAGCGGACGCACCAGTCGGCAAGGCTCTCAAGCAGGGCGCGGTCGCCGGCGGGATCCGCCCCGGCAACGGCAAGATTGGGCAGAACGGCGCGCGCCTCGGCCAGCGGCATCCCAGGGGCAACGCCGACGGCCGCGGCCTCGAGGTTGACGGCGACGACGCGCATGCCGCCGTGTGCGGCGGTGATGGTCGCCAACGGCCCGATGCTGGCCGTCGCCGGTTCAGCGGGCCGGGCGGCCGTTCGCCGCCGGCGCAGCCGGTCGGTGGCGAACATCGGCAACCACAGCGAGATCACCCGTCGCATCGCACCACTCCACGGTCCAGGTCTTCGGTCCGGCGGTCGCCGCCCGGCCGCGACAGCGGTCGAGATCGAGCCGCCACACGGGCCGCGGTCGCCGATTGCCAGCGCTCTGCGCCGCGCCGACCCGCCAGCGGGTCACCGCCGGCGTCGCCCCGGTCGTTGCCCCAGTCGTTGCTCCAGTCGTTGCTCCCGTCGTTGCCCTGGTCGTCGCGCTGGCCGGACGTACCAGGATCGCCGGTATCACGTGCGTCTCCGCCGCCAGTTGCAGCCGTCTCAGCGCCGTTGTTCGGTCGGTCTCGATCTCCCCGACGACGGCCGCGGGGGCTCTGCTGCGCAGCGCCTCTTCCAACGCCCAGAGGATGTCGGACTCGCGCCGCGCCCGGACGACGACAAGCCGCGCGGGATCCAGCCCGAAGGCGGCAAG
>CAZBWP010000187.1:0-2030 GCA_964495295.1 uncultured Rhodospirillaceae bacterium
TGCCGCCGCAGCCGGCGAAGCCGAAGCCCGGATCGAAAAAGCCCGCGTAGTGCACGCGGAACTCGCCGACCTGGGTATCGTAGGCCCGCATCTCGGCGGCGTGGTTGGGCGGCACCGTCACCGCCTCGCGCGACGCCAGGATGTAGAAATCGCCTGGGTTGAGAACGACCGCGTCCAGCGTGTCCGGATACACAGGTTCCCAGTAATCGCGGACTTCGTAGTGCTCGACGCGCGCTAAGTCGATCAGCGCGCTGTGCCGCCGCGCCCGCCAGCCCACCGGCCGACCGTCCGGGGATGCGAGGTCCACCGTCACGGCGATGCCGCGGTCGATGTCCTCCTCCCCCGGCTCTGTGTCCACCAGTGGCACGGCCTGGTGCAGCAGACGCAACAGGCGGTCGCCGGCGGCCCGGTGGCCGCGCTGCAGCCGCAACTGGTTGAGCCGGGTGCCGGCGCGGGCGACGATGCTGAAGGTGCGTGGCGCGATCTCCACGTAGAGCGGCCCGTGATAGCCGGCCGGCACCTGATCGAACTCGGTCGCCCGATCGGCGATCAGCCGGGTGAAGATGTCGAGGCGCCCCGTCGAACTCTTCGGGTTGGCGGCACCGGAAAGCTCGCGGGGAAGGGCCAGGTGCTCCATCAATGGCACGATGTAGACGCAGCCCCGTTCCAGGACCGCACCGTCCGTCAGGTCCATCCGGTGCATGCCTAAATCGCCGATGCGCTCGGCGACGGTGGCGCCGCGCCCCGGCAGGAAACTGGCGCGCACCCGGTGGACCACGTGGCCAAGCCGGAGATCGAGGCTCGCCGGCTGGATCTGGTCTTCGCCGATCGGCGGATCGGCGGCGAGCACACCCGATGCCACCAGGTCCCGAAGCTGCTGCGCCGGCAGGATTCCCGCCTGTCGATCCAGCGACGCGCCGTCGCCGGTTGCCGCGTCCGCCTTCATGGCTGGACCTCCGCTGCTGTCACCGAAAGCCCCGCCCGTTCAACGAAGCCGATCTGGCTGCGGCGGTCCGACGGCGTCGTCCACCGAACGCACCAAGCCCATCCACAGGTCCGCGCCTGGCCATGCAGCAAATATTCCCCGACGGAACCGGTTGCACTGGCGCGGTCGTCCACCACATACGCTAACGCAATGCTGCAATTGCGAACACGCAATTGTCGAGCCGCTCCTCTTCGGTGATCATGCGCGTTCCATTTTCGGGAGTCCAATGATGAGCGTCCAGACCCAGTGGAAGAAGGTCACGGTTCCGCAGATCCGGGCGATGAAGGGCGGCCAGCCCATCGTCTGTCTGACGGCCTATACCGCACTGACGGCGAAGCTTCTCGATGAGCACTGCGACCTTCTGCTGGTGGGCGACTCGCTCGGCATGGTCCTCTATGGCATGGACAGCACGCTCGGCGTCACCCTCGACATGATGATCGCCCACGGCCAAGCCGTCATGCGCGGCGCCCACAAGGCCTGCGTCATCGTCGACATGCCGTTCGGCACGTACCAGGAAAGCAAGGAGTTGGCCTTCCGCAACGCGGCGCGCGTCATGAAGGAGGTCGGCTGCGCCGGCGTCAAGCTCGAAGGCGGCAGCGAGATGGCCGAGACCATTCAATTCCTGACCGAGCGCGGCATTCCGGTCCTGGCGCACATCGGCTTGCTGCCACAATCGGTCAACACCGCGGGCGGATTCCGCTCGCTCGGGCGCGAGGACAAGGAAGCCGACGGAATCATCGAAGACGCTCATGCCGTCGCCGAGGCAGGGGCCTTCGCCACGGTCATCGAGGGCACGGTCGAGGCCCTGGCGCGCGAGATCACCGGCATCATTCCGATCCCGACCATCGGCATCGGCGCGTCGCCCGCGTGCGACGGACAGATACTGGTGACCGAAGACCTCGTCGGCCTGTTCTCCGGGTTCAAGCCGCGCTTCGTCAAGCGCTACGCCGAATTGGGCCAGGGCATCGAGGACGCGGTCATCGCGTACGCCGCCGACGTCCGGTCGCGCCAGTTTCCGACGCTCGACCACTGCTTCGGCGTCAAG
>CAZBWP010000187.1:2130-5208 GCA_964495295.1 uncultured Rhodospirillaceae bacterium
GGCGCCCGTGCCGGCGAAGAAGGCGGGCTGAGCCGTCCGTCGCGACGGCAGGGAGACCGGCAAGCCGTGCGGGGACTTGGCTTCGATATCGTGCGTTCCGTCGCCGACCTGCGGGCCCGGGTGAGCGCTTGGCGGGCGGGCCGACACACGGTCGCCTTGGTGCCGACCATGGGGGCGCTGCATGAGGGGCATCTGTCGCTCGTGCGGCAGGCCCTGGAGGTCGCCGATCGCGTGATCGTCACGCTGTTCGTCAATCCGACGCAGTTCGCGCCCGGGGAAGACTATGACGTGTATCCCCGCGACGAAGCGCGGGACGCCCAACTGGTCGAGAGCCTCGGCGGACATCTGCTGTTCGCGCCAGCGGTCGAGGAGATGTACCCGCCGGGCGCGGTCACCCGCGTCACCGTGCCTGGCCTCGGCGACGTGTTGGAAGGCGAACATCGGCCCGGCTTCTTCACGGGAGTCGCCACGGTCGTCACCAAGCTGTTGCTGCAGGCGGCGCCGGACGTGGCATTGTTCGGCGAGAAGGACTACCAGCAGCTCCAGGTGATCAAGCGGCTGGCCCGAGACCTCGATATTCCGGTCACCATTCTCGGCAGCCCGACGGTGCGCGAGGCGGACGGTCTCGCGCTGTCGTCGCGCAACGCCTACCTCTCCCCAGCCGAACGCGCGGTCGCGCCGGCGCTGGCGCGGGTCCTGCACAGCGTGGCCAGTCGCGTTCTTCAGGGAGCCGATGTGGAGGTCGAAACCACCGCCGCGATCAGCGCCCTGATCGATGCCGGCTTCGACAGCGTCGACTATCTCACCGTGCGTGACGCCGAGACCCTCGAGCCCTGGCCGGGGGTGTTTCGCCCGGGACGCGCGCTTGCCGCCGCCCGCCTGGGGCGCACGAGGCTCATCGACAACGTGCTGGTCGGCCGTTCACGGTAGCCGTTCACCCCACCCCTCCGTCACGCCCCGCCCGGCGCCCGAGGGCCAGTCCGAATGCCGCGGCGCCCATGAGCGGCGCGACCAGTTCGGCCGGCAGCGCCATCTCCCAGGCGGCCGCGCCATGCAGGACCGTCCAGAGCAGCGGGATCGCCATCAGGTGCAGCAGCGGTTGCGGCCGGCCCAGCAGCAACAGACCGAGGGTGAATACGGCGAGCGGTGCCGGCGCCACCGGAAACAGGCGAACCGCCGGCCAGCCGGCGCCGGCGAGGAGATCGAACAGCGGATAGCCCGCCACGGCAACGAGAACGAGGAGCGCGCCGGCCGCACCGTAAATGTCGCAGCGCATGCGCGGGTGCAGACGGCCGCGGAGCGTGCCCGTCCACAGCAGCAGCAGCCCTTGCACGGCGAAAATCGCGCCGAAGGCCGGTGCCGCCCAGTTGAGGACAGCGAACTCCATTGCGTGGAAGATCACCCCGGTCCACAGCCAGAAGGCGGCGAGGATGGCGGCGGCGAAGCGGCCGCTGCCAAGGCGCTGGCCCAATGCGCAGGCGATCGCGACCAAGCCGAGGATGCAGGCTGCCAAGTGGACCGGCAGGAAGGCCTGGTTGTACGAGGCGACCAGCCGGAAATAGCTTTCGGCGTCGAACGGGATCATCGCCTGCCGCCCCTCGCCGTCATTACAGTCGGGCGAAATCGTCCGCCATGCGCCGCCGGAGCGCGGGGTCCGGCAGCGGGCCGTAGCAGGCGCCCATGTTTTCCAGCATGTGATCGACGCGCGAGGTGGCAGGAATGGCGCAAGTCACGGCCGGGTGCGAGACGATGAACTTGAGCAGCGCCTGCGGCCAGTTATCGCAACCGATCTCCGCCGCCCAACCCGGCAGCGGCCGGCCGGCGACGGCGTCAATCAATTGGCCACGCCGGAACGGCCGATTGATGAGGACAGCAAGGCCACGCTCGGCCGCCATGGGCAACAGGCGCCGCTCCGCCTCGCGGTCGGCGATATTGTAGGTGAACTGGACGAAATCGATGGGCTGCCCGGCCATGATGTCGAGAAACGCCGCGTGGCGGCTGCCGTGGGACGTGGTGATGCCGATATGGCGGACGCGCCCCTCCGCCTTCCACTGGTTGAGCGTTTCCAGGTGCGCTTCCCAGGCGAGCAGATTGTGGATCTGCATCACATCGAAACGGCGCCCTCCCCACAAGCGCTCTGACTCCGCCATCTGGGCCGGACCGCGCGAGGCGAACGGCGTCCACACCTTGGTGGCGGCGAACACCCCGTCGCCGCCGTCGACGCGCGCCAGGCAATGGCCGATGACGTCCTCGGACGAGCCGTACATGGGGGACGAGTCGATCACCCGGCCGCCGTGGTCGAAGAACGCCTGCAGCACCTGCACCCGGACCGCCCGCAACGCCGGGTCGTCACCGACATTGAAGGTGATCCAGGAGCCCATGCCGATCACCGACAGGCGCTCGCCTGTCGACGGAATCGCCCGCTCCAACCGCGGGCCGGCGGCCCGTGCGCAGCTGTACGATGCCAACGACGCCGCCAGGCCGAGCCCACAAAGGGATGCCAGTACGGTGCGGCGGCTGGGTCCATGACGGGTATCGCTCATCCCGACTCTCCCGCTGCCCGAGGGCACGCAGCGATCAGCACCGCGGCCCTGATAGCCAACGTGGGAATGTCGATGTGCCGAGTCCATGCCGGGTCGATGTCTGCCGCGCGTACCAGATCCAACCGCTCGTCGAGCGGCAGGCAGCGGACCGCGACGCCGTGCGAAGCGAAGGCATCGATGATCTCCGGCGGACGGAGGAGGTTGATGTGCGGGCCATAGCGGCGGCGATAGGCGTCCGGCGAAAGCTCGTAGAGCGGGCGAAACGGCGATGCCTTGTCGCGATGGTTGGAGAAATCGACCAGATGCAGCATGCGCGCACCGGCTGCCAGCCGTCGCACCAGCGCCGCGACGAACGGCGGGAACGGCTCGATGTGTTCCAGGCAGGAGTTGGACAGCACGATGTCGAAGCGGGCATCGGGCGGAAGCGCCTCGATGCGCTCCGCCCGATAGGCGGCCCGCTCCCTTGTAACTTGACCGGAGCGTCATCGTGTAAGCTGCGAGGCGCGGTGGCGGGCGGGAGTTCGACGCCCCCTGG
>CAZBWP010000188.1:0-5173 GCA_964495295.1 uncultured Rhodospirillaceae bacterium
GCAACATTTTACACCTCTCCGGTGTTGTTCCTCCCTTCATTCACACTAAGACTACCAACTCGATCGGGATTGCAAGGAAAAAATGGCGGCTGGCGTCGCACGGTGGTAGGATAACAAGACAGATCATGGCTTGAGAAAGGTTAGTCGATCGTGCATGCAACCGGACCAATTCCGTGCTGACGGTGAAGGCGAAATACGCGCTGCGGGCGCTCCTCGCCCTGGTGGATGCCGCTCCCGGGACGCCCGCGCTGATCGCCGACATCGCCGACAAGCATCGGATTCCGAAGAAGTTCCTTGAACGGATCCTGCTCGACCTGAAGAACCGGGGCCTGCTGGTCAGTCGCCGCGGCCGCCACGGCGGCTATTCGCTGCTGCGCCCGGCGGAGCGGATCACGGTGGGCGAGGTGGTCCGCATCATCGATGGGCCGATCGCGCCCCTGCCATGCCTCAGCCGCATGGCGTATCGGCGCTGCGAGGATTGTGATGGCGAGGCATCGTGCGGCATCCGCCGGGTGTTCGCCGAAGCCCATGCCGCCACCACCGCGGTGCTGGACAGCACCACTTTGGCGGACATGGCGGGCCCCCTTGCCGCGACCGATGACTTCGCCCTTGCCCCGGCAGCCGACGAACCCGCCGCAGCGGACCGATAGGGGACCGCGCCGATCGCGCCGGCGCCACCTTCTCGCGCAAGCTCGGGCTCTCCTCGATCAGCGGATCGATGCGCTGCTGCGAGAACCGCTTGGCCAGTTCCGCCGACGGCTGCACCGCCAGCATCGGCCCCGGCGCGTGGTGGATGACGTACCGCATCCAGCCGACCCCTTACCGCGCCCGGGCGTGAGGACGGCGACGATGCCGAAGCCCACCCAGCGGCAGCGCCTGACGGAGGCGATTGGAGAACCACACCGAACGCCACCTGTGCACCGGTGTTCATCACGGGAAGGTTCTCGCCACCCCGATGGCAGGAAGGCTGGACCCGAGCCGGCTCTCGGACGGCCGGGTCACTTTCCGGGCGGCGACGAAGACCTCACGGCGGGCGGCTGCGGGTGCGCCGTCCCTCGGTCGGCGTTGGCTGCCGCGGCCCCGTGTTGTTCCAGGTGCCGGGCCGGGTCGCGTCCTTCGCCGCCCGCGGACCGGCTGGGCGCGAAGAGCCGGCGAAGATGCTGCATCAGTTGCGGGCGTGCGTACGGCTTGGCGAGAACCGATGCTTCCAGGGGCACTCGCCCGTCATTCTCCACCAGGGCGGCGGAGTAGCCGGTCGTGTACAGGACCTTGATGGTGGGATGCAGTTCCTGGACCCGCTGCGCGAGCGCGATGCCGTTGACGCCGCCCGGCAGTTCCACGTCGGTAAACAGCAGGTCGATCCGAGGCTCTGTTTCGGCGTAGCGGAGCGCCTCGCTTCCGTCCCCGGCCGCGAACACGGAGAAGCCGACCTCATCGAGAAGGCGCGTCGCCAGTTTTTGCAGCCGCAACTCGTCCTCGACGACGAGAGCGATGCGGCCGCTGAGCGTGAAGCCCGAATCCCCCTCGGCGGTCGTCTCGGTCGCGATGCCTGCGGCCCGCACTCGCTGCGGGAGAAAGAGTTTGAACGTCGTTCCCGCTCCGATCTCGCTGTAGACGCTGATATGGCCTCCCGATTGCTTCATGAAGCCGTAGACCATGCTCAACCCCAGCCCGCTTCCCTGGCCTGCCTGCTTCGTGGTGAAGAACGGCTCGAAAATCCGGTCGAGCATGTCCTTCGGGATACCGGTTCCGGAATCGCTGACAGCCAGCATGACGTACTCGCCGGCGGCGAGATCCGGGTATCGCTCCACGTAATCCTCGTCCAGCGTCGCCCGTCTCGTCTGCAGGGTCAGCCGCCCGCCCGCCGGCATGGCGTCACGGGCGTTGATGGCGAGGTTCACGAGAGCGCGCTCCAGTTCTCCCGTGTCGGCGAGCACGCTCGGAATGTCCGGATCGAGCGCCTCGATCACCTCGATTCCTGACCCGAGGGTGCGGCGCAGCAGCTCCGTCATGCCGCGGACGATGTCGTTCAGGTTGACCTCAGCCGGCCTAAGCGGCTGCATGCGGGCGAACGCCAACAGCCGGTGGGTCAGCTCGCCGCCGCGCTGCGTTGCCCATACGGCATCCTTGATCAGGGGCGCGGCGGAGGCGTATTCGCCCAGGTCGCGTTCAATCAGTTGCAGGTTACCGCCGATGATGGTCAGCAGATTGTTGAAGTCGTGGGCGATGCCGCCGGTGAGTTGGCCGATCGCCTGCATCTTCTGCGACTGCCGCAGCTGGTCCTCGACGGCGCGGCGCTCCGTGACGTCCTCCTTCACGGCGACGAAGTTGATGATTCTGCCCTCATCGTTCTTGACAGGAGCGATTGAAGCCGTCTCCCAGAAGAGCTGTCCGTTCTTCTTGCGATTGCAGAATTCGCCTTGCCATATCTCGCCGCTGGCGATCGTCTGCCACAGGTTCTTGTATTCCTCTGGACTGGTGTGACCGGATCTGAGGATGCGGGGGTTCCGTCCGATGACCTCTTCATAGGCGTACCCGGAGAGATCGCAGAACTTCGGATTGACGTAGACGATGGCCCCTTTCGGATCGGTGATGACGATGGAGGAGGGGGTTTGCTGGATCGCCTGATAGAGACGCCGAAGCTCGCTTTCGGCGCGTTTCCGATCGGAGATGTCGCGCGCGAAGATCGCGACCTCGGTGACGGGCTGGGCGGCATGCCGGACGGGATAGAACCAGATCTCGAACCAGCGGCCACGGATCGGCCGATCAAGGTGCCGCGGATGACCCGACGCCGCAACGTCGCGCGCCGTGGCGAGCCTCGCCTCGGCCAGGTCGTGCGGCAGGAGTTGCTCGATTCGCGCGCCCACCGGGGCGATGTCGGCGAGGCGGCGGGCCAATCGACGTTCGGCCGCCTGGTTGATGGCGAGAACCCGGCCCTCGGTCGAGAGGAGGAGAATTTCGTCCTCGCTGGCGTCGAGCACGGCGCGAATGCGGACCTCGCTCTCGTGAAGCGTCTGCTCGGCATGCTTGCGGCGGCTGATGTCCTCGACCACTGATATGCAGTACAGCGGCCGGCCGGCGGCGTCGCGTTGCAGGGCAGTGGTCAGATTGATCCAAATAATGTGGCCGGTCTTGTGAAGGTAGCGCTTCTCCATGCTGTAGGAGGTGATCTCACCCCGCATCAGGAGGCCGAACTGCTCCAGATCGGACTGCAGATCGTCGGGATGCGTGATTTCCTGAAAGGTGTGGCCCAGCAGTTCGTCGCGGTCGTAACCGACGATTTGACACAGACGATCGTTGACCCGCAGCCACGAGCCGTCGAAATCGACGTGCGCGATGCCGACGGCGGCGTTGTCGAACGTTCCGCGAAAGCGTGCCTCGCTCTCCTTCAGCGCTTGTTCCGCTTGCTTCTGCTCCGTGACGTCGTCGAACAGGGAGACGAGTTCGCCGGAGGGCAACGTGTAGATGTGGCTGTCGCGCCAGCCTTCGATGCGACCGTCGCGGTAGTAGCGCGCGGGAAGGTCGATGGCAGCACCGGATGTCCACGCGTCCTTCAGGCCTTTCAGCAGGCCGAACTCGTCAGCGCCGGGGAAGACCTCGGTCACCGATTTGCCGATAACCTCACGGCGCGAAAGGCGACTGATGTGCTCGCCCCGTCGATTCAGATCCGTGAAGATGAACTCGCCGCCATCGGGCGCCGCCCTGAACACAGCCGCACCGCTTTTCATGTGGTCGAACAGGTTGCGGAACCGAGACTCGCTTTCCCGAAGCCGCCGCAACACCGGCTCGGTGATCTGGAGGAACAGGAAAGCCGCGGCGGCCACCGCGACCAGCCCGATCGCGATCAGGGGCAGCGCCGCCCGCGTGAAGCGTCCGCGAATTTCCGCGATGTCGATCTTGGCAACCATCCCCAGGTCGAGCACGGACACCGGCTCGAACGCGGCGAGCACGGGGTCGCCCGCGTAGTCCGTTGCGATCATGGTGCCCGATCTGCCGAGAAGGGCTTCGCGCATCGGGGCGGCGAGCGCGGAGTCCAGCGGAATCGATGTCGGGGCATCGGCGTGGTTGCGGCTCTGGCGAAGGAGATAGACGATGTTGTCGCCGCTGCGCCGGGCCAGCGTTACCTCACCCGTGCTGCCGAGTCCGCGCCGCGTGACGCTGGCGTGGACCTCGATGAACTGCCTGATCGAGCCGGCTTCGGCGCCTTCGGGATACCGCGAGTAGACTTGGTCGAACCGGGCCATCGATTCCAGCATGCGGGCTTGGCTCTGGACGATGTCCTGCAGCCGGGCACGCTCACGATCGATGCCTCCCTGATAGATGATGTAGATCGCGCTCGTACCGATGATGCCGGCCACGGCCGCCATGATGACGATCAGCAGAAGCAGTTCCCGTCGCTCTTGCATCCGTGGCCCATCACCCTGGTGCGCGGACCATCGAGACGATCACCTGGGACGGCGCCGCGTCAGGCATGTCCGAGAGCCGCGAGCAGATCCCCGATGCCGAAGGGCTTGTGCAGCGTCGCGGCGATCCCGAGGCCTTTGTAGGAGGCGAGGATCTTCGCGTGGTCGGCGTACTGGGGATGATAGCCGGTCATGATGATCAGCTTCGCGGGGCAGCGGTGCTTGGCCAGCCAAAGGATCACCTCGTTGCCGTCCATGCCCGGCATGACCATGTCCAGAAGGATCGTCGCCGGCTTGAACTCGTCGACGCAGGCGATCAGTTCCTCGCCACTGGCGGTGAGCCGCACCTCGTAGCCCAACGGCTCCGCCACATTGCGAACCAATCGTCCCACCGCAACCTCGTCGTCGCAGACGAGCAGCCGCTCTCTGACCATGTGCTCCCCCGACCGCAGGGACCTTTCCTGCGCCAAGGTGCATGAACGGGGAACTTTAATCAACTCGCCATAGAGACCGTCCTCGCTGCCGCAGGCCGCATCACGGTGCGAGATCGCGATGGGGCCCGCGCTATCGCACCGATCCGGGGAGTGCGTGAGGCCCGGCAGCGGAGCGGCACCAGCCACCAGGGCGCGAGCGGCAGCTACAAGATGGCGACGGTGGTCACCATGCTGAACTGCATGGGCGGGGCCAGCATCGACGACCTGATCGCCGCCACCGGCTGGCAACGCCATACCTTACGGGCCGCCATCTCCACCCAGTTGCGCAAGCGCGGC
>CAZBWP010000189.1:0-5163 GCA_964495295.1 uncultured Rhodospirillaceae bacterium
CGACTTCGAGTCCGCCAAGGACAAGGTGATGATGGGGGCCGAGCGCCGGTCCATGGTGATGACGGACGAGGACAAGAAGGTCACGGCATACCACGAGGCCGGGCATGCGCTCGTCGGCCTGCACGTGCCGAAGCACGACCCGCTGCACAAGGTGACGATCATCCCGCGCGGTCGCGCCCTCGGGGTCACCATGTCGCTGCCGGAACGTGATCGTTACAGCTATTCGCGGATGGAGCTCGAGTCGAGGCTGGCCGTGGCCTTTGGCGGCCGGATCGCGGAAGACCTCGTGTTCGGCCCCGAAAACGTCACCACCGGCGCCGGCAATGACATCAAGCAGGCGACTGACATGGCGCGGCGGATGATCACCGAGTTCGGCTTCAGCGATCGGCTCGGCCCGTTGCGCTACAGCGACAATCAGGACGAGGTGTTTCTCGGGCATTCGGTCACCCAGCACAAGAACGTCTCCGACGCGACGGCACGGCTGATCGACCAGGAGGTCCGCCGGCTGATCGAGGAGGCCGAAGGGCGGGCGCGCGCGATCCTGGAGGAGCATCGTCACGACCTGGACACGCTGGCCTCGGCCCTGCTCGAGTACGAGACTCTCAGCGGCGAGGAGGTGCGTGACCTGCTCGACGGCCGGCCGATTTTCCGCCCCGATCCCTCGGAGGAGCCGCCGCGACGCGACGCCGGTCGGCGGAGTTCGGTGCCGACCACGGGCGCGCGCAACGGCAAGGAGGGGCCGAGCGGCGGGCTCGGACCGGAACCGCAGCCCGGCCACTGACCGGCGTCGGAGACCGCGTCGCTTTGGGAACCGCTGCGGAGGCCGCCGTGAGCGCTGGCGAGCCTGCACCGCTCGCCTGGGCCGGCCTGAAGCTGGACCGGCCCCGCATCATGGGCGTGGTCAACGTGACGCCCGACAGCTTTTCCGATGGCGGCGAGACTCCGACCACGGCGGCGGCAGTCGCGCGCGGTCGGGAGATGCTGGAGGCCGGCGCTGCCATCATCGATGTCGGCGGCGAGTCGACCCGTCCGGGCGCCGCGCCGCTGCCGATCGACGAGGAACTCGGACGTGTCGTCCCGGTGGTCGCGGCGCTCGCCGGCGGTGGTGCCCTGGTTTCCATCGATACGCGGCATGCGGCGGTGATGCGGGCCGCCATCGACGCCGGCGCGCGCATCGTCAACGACGTTTCAGCCCTCGCCGGCGATGCGGCGTCGATGGCGGTGGCGGCAGCGAGCGGGGTTTCGGTGGTGCTGATGCACATGCAGGGCGAACCGCGAACCATGCAGAAGGCGCCACACTACGACGACGCACCGACCGAGGTCGCCGCGTGGCTCGCCCAGCGCGTCGCCGCCTGCGAGGCGGCCGGGATCGCCCGGCAGCGCATCGCGGTCGACCCCGGCATCGGCTTCGGCAAGACGGTCGAGCACAACCTGCGGATCCTGGCGCGCCTGGAGGCGCTGCGCGGGCTCGGCGCGGCGCTCGTCGTCGGCGTCTCGCGGAAGAGCTTCATTGCCCGGGTCGATCGCGACGGCGCGGCCCGCGAACGGCTCGGCGGATCGCTGGCAGCGGCGCTGTGGGCCGTGCTCCACGGGGCCGACATCGTCCGTGTCCACGACGTCGCCGCGACGCGCCAGGCGCTCGCCGTCTGGGCGGCAATCGACCGGTGGTCAACGCCTCCGCCTGGCTGAGCCTGCACCGGCCCGCCAAGGGGCGCGCAACGGCACCGGTTTGGCCGGGGTCTTCTGTTTCGCCTCGCTCCTGTGCTACAACCCGGGTCATCTCCCCGACGTCAAGTCTTTGTCAACTCGATCGGAGTACCACCGTGAGCATGCAGAACCGCCTGTTTGGAACCGATGGGATCCGCGGGACAGCCAACCGCGAGCCGATGACGGCGGAGACCGCGCTCAAGGTGGGCATGGCGGCCGGCCTCTACTTCCGGCGTGGCACCCATCGCCATCGGGTGCTGATCGGCAAGGACACGCGGCTGTCGGGCTACATGCTGGAACCGGCTCTGACCGCGGGTTTCATCTCCATGGGCATGGACGTGATCCTGGTCGGCCCCTTGCCGACGCCGGCGGTGGCCATGCTGACCCGGTCGATGCGCTGTGATCTGGGGGTCATGCTCTCGGCCTCGCACAACCCCTATCAGGACAACGGCATCAAGCTGTTCGGCCCGGATGGCCAGAAGCTGTCCGACGAGGTCGAGGACGCCATCGAGGCCCATGTGCACAACGGCATCAGCACCCACCTGGAGAAGCCGGAGAACCTCGGCCGGGCCCGGCGCCTGGAGGACGTGCTCGGTCGCTACACGGAATTCGTCAAGCAGACCTTTCCCAAGGGCCTGACCCTGTCGGGCCTGCGGGTCGTCCTCGACTGCGCCAACGGCGCCGCCTATCGCGTGGCCCCCGAGGTGTTGTGGGAACTGGGCGCGGAGGTCATCCCCCTCGGCGTCACGCCGGATGGGTTCAACATCAACAGCGGCTGTGGTTCCACCGCCACGGGGCGCATGTGCGACATGGTGCGCGAATACCGGGCCGACCTGGGGATCGCCCTGGACGGTGATGCGGACCGCGTGCTCATCGCCGACGAGCAGGGGCAATTGATCGACGGCGACCAGTTGATGGCACTGATCGCCGACCACTGGGCGGCGACGGGAAAGCTGCGCGGCAACGGCATCGTCGCAACCGTGATGTCCAATCTCGGGCTGGAACGCCATCTCGCCGGCCGCGGCATGCGGCTGCACCGCACCAAGGTCGGCGACCGCTACGTCGTCGAGCACATGCGCAAGCACGGCCTGAACATCGGCGGCGAGCAGTCGGGGCACATCATCCTCGCCGACTACACGACGACCGGTGACGGGCTGGTCGCGGCGCTGCAGGTCCTGTCGGTGATCGTCGGCTCGCGCCGTCCGGCGAGCGAGGTCTGCCGGGTGTTCGAGCCGGTACCGCAACTCCTGGAGAACGTCCGTTTCGATGGCGGCCAGCCGCTCGATGCCGACCCGGTCAAACAGGCCATCGCCGATGCCGAGAAGCGCCTCGGCAACAAGGGGCGGTTGCTGATCCGGGCGTCCGGGACCGAGCCCGTGATCCGGGTGATGGCCGAGTGCGAGGACGAACAGGTCATGGTGCAGATCGTCGGCGACATCTGCGCGACCATTCGGCAATCGGCCTCCTGACGCGGCCCGAGGTCTTTTCCGTGCAGGGACGCGTGCTTGTCGTCGCCGGCTCGGACTCCGGCGGCGGCGCGGGCATTCAAGCGGACATCAAGACGGTCACGGCGCTCGGCGGCTTCGCCATGACGGCGATCACGGCGCTGACGGCGCAGACCACGGAAGGCGTCTTCGGCATCCACGAGGTGCCGGCGGCATTCGTCGCCGAGCAGATGCGCCTGGTGCTGCGGGACATCGGCGCCGACGTCATCAAGCTCGGCATGCTGCACCGCGTCGACGTGATCGATGCCGTCTGCGACGTGCTCGCCGCGGAGGCGCCGGACGTGCCGGTGATCGTCGATCCGGTGATGGTGGCGAAAGGCGGGCATCCGCTCTTGACCGAGAGTGCCGCAGCGGCGCTGCGCAGCCGGGTGGTGCCGCTGGCCCGGCTGTTGACGCCCAATCTGCCGGAAGCGGAAGCCCTGGCCGGCGGCGGCGCCGACGACCCGGCCGATCTTGCCAAGCGGCTGCTCGCCTTGGGGCCGGAAGCGGTCCTGCTAAAGGGCGGGCACGCCGAAGGCCCGACGGTTGTCGACGTGCTGGCCGAACGGGGCAGGCCGCCCGAGTCGTTCGCAAGCCCGCGCATGGAGACGCGGCACACCCACGGCACCGGCTGCACGCTTGCCTCGGCGGTGGCCGTGGGCATCGCCCAGGGATTGACGTTGCGCGCGGCGACGATACGCGCCCGCGCCTATGTTCGTGAGGCGATTCGCACCGCCCCGGGCTTCGGTCACGGTCACGGCCCGCTGAACCATGCGCACACCGTCCGGCCGTTCGGCGTGCCGGACCGGCCATGAGCGTGCCGTCGTGGGGCCGTGCAGGGATCGCCGACTGAGGACGACTGGACTGGGACGGAGGTGACGATGCAACCCGGCTACGGACCGGCAAGACTGGCCGCACTGGCGCTGCTCGGCGTTGGGGTCATGGGCATGTCGGGCGCACACGCCAGCGATGCCGCCGATGCCTGGTATCAGCCGGCGCACGCTTTTCCGGCGCAGGGCGGTTTTGAGCCGTGGTCGCCGCCGGCCGACCTGCCCCCGGATCGCGCCCGCAGCGGCGGCCCGACCCGGATCTTCCTGCCGTCTCGGCTGACGCTGCCGCGCACCCCGCAGAACTGGCGCCTTTACGTGTCCGAAGCGCCGTTGGACCCGCGCCAGCCGGCGTTGCCCCTCGAGGACTGGCTCAACCGGCCGCGGTCCGGCATGGAGTTGCGACGGCCGCTGTAGGTCAGGTCGCCGGCGCGGGCGTCGCGATCGCCGGACAGGCCACGCCGGTACCGCCGAGACCGCAGTAACCGCCGGGATTCTTCGCCAGATACTGTTGATGGTACGGCTCGGCGTAATAGAACGCCGGGGCGTCGGTGATCTCGGTCACCACGGCGCCGCGCCCGGCGGCGCGCAGCGCCTCCGCGAACGCGTCGCGGGAGGCCTCGGCGGCCATGCGCTGCGCTGCCGAGGTGCCATGAATGACCGAGCGGTACTGGGTGCCCACGTCGTTGCCCTGGCGCATGACCTGGGTTGGATCATGGCCTTCCCAGAAGGCCTTGAGCAGGGCGCCGTAGCCGACCTGCGCCGGATCATAGACGACGAGCACCACCTCGGCGTGCCCGGTGCGTCCGGAGCAGACCTCCTCGTACGTCGGATTGGGGGTGTGCCCGCCCGCGTAGCCCACCGCCGTCGTGTAGACGCCGGGGATTTTCCAGAACAGGCGTTCCGCCCCCCAGAAGCACCCGAGTCCAAATACCGCCGTCTCAAGCCCCGCCGGAAATGGCGGCTTCAGCGGCGCGCCGTTGACGGCATGGGCGGCCGGCACCGGCATCTCTTCCGACCGACCCGGCAGCGCCTCCTCGGCCGTCGGGATCGCCAGACTCTTGCGTGCGCCAGGCCACATCGCGTCCTCCACCATCTGCGCTCACACGCAGCAAGATGTGGGGGCGCGCCGGCGGTGGCGCGAG
>CAZBWP010000190.1:0-1991 GCA_964495295.1 uncultured Rhodospirillaceae bacterium
GGCGATGCAGGCAGCAGGCCGGAGGCCATGACGGCCGACAGCCGGCGGGCGAACGCCGCCGGATCGACCACCGGTTCGCCCTCGACGATGCGGGCCTGATCGAGCAGCAGGTGCGCGGCGTCGCTGATGTCGCCGTCTGCCGCCCGCGCGGCGAGGCCGCGGATCACCGGGTGCCGGGGGTTGATCTCAAGGATTCTGGGCGTCGCCATGGCCGGATCGAGCTGCCGGTGCTGCCTGAGGATCCGCTCCAGGTACATGTCCATGTCGCCCTCGGCGGCGACCAGGCAGACGGCGCTGTCGGTCAGGCGCTCGGAGGGCCGCACGTCCTTGACCAGGTCCCCCAACGCCAGCTTCAAGGCGGCGATCAGGGCATCCAGTTCGCCGGCCGGTGCCGCCTCGGCGGTGGCGTCGGCGGACGCGGCGGCAGCGTCGGCGTCGGCCTTCAGGCCGCCGAGATCGGCGCCCGCCATCGCCGCCGACTTGAACGCGTTGCCCTTGTAGGCGCCGACCGACGGGATCCAGAACTCGTCGACGGGGTCGGTGAGCAGCAGCACCTCGACCCCCTTGGCGCGAAAGCCTTCGAGCTGCGGGCTGCGCCGCAGCGCCTCCAGGGTCTCGCCGGTCAGCGTGTAGATCGCCGTCTGCCCCTCCTTCATGCGGCCAACGTAGGTGTCGAGCGAGACCCAGTCGTCGCCGGCCGTCGAACGGAAGCGCGCCAGCTCCAGCAGCCGGTCGCGGTTGCCGTAGTCCTCGTAGAGGCCCTCCTTCAGCACCGCGCCGAAGTTTTCCCAGAAGCGGGCATAGGCGTCGCCGTCGGCCTCCGCCTTCTTCGCCAGTTCATCCAGCACCCGCTTGACCAGGCCGCTCTTGATCTTGGCGAGCCGCGGGTCGTGCTGGAACGTCTCGCGGCTGATGTTGAGCGGCAGGTCCTCGGAGTCGACGACGCCCTTGAGAAAGCGCAGGTAGGAGGGCAGCAGCCCCTCGCAGTCGTCGGTGATGAAGACGCGCTTGACGTAGAGCTTGACGTGGCCCTTGCGCTCCGGATGGAACAGATCGAACGGCGGCGACGACGGGATGTACAGCAGGCTCGAATAGCTGACGACGCCTTCGACGGTATTGTGCAAGGTGAGCCATGGCTCGTCGAAGGCGTGGCCGACGTGGTGATAGAACTCCTTGTATTGCTCAGGCGTGATTTCGCTTTTCGGGCGCGTCCACAAGGCCGACGCGGCGTTCAGCGCCTTGTCGGCGCCGTCCTGGGCCAGCACGATGGGAAAGCCGACGTGGTCGGAATAGGTGCGCACGATCCGCTCGATGACCGGGCGGTCGAGGAAGCCGTCCTCGCCCTCGCGCAGGTGCAGGACGACCGAGGTGCCGCGGCCGTCCCGTGTCGCTTCGTCGATGGCGAAGGTGCCGAGCCCGTCCGACTGCCAGCGCCAGGCCGCCGTGTCGCCGGCCTTGCGGGTGATCACCTCGACTTTTTCGGCGACCATGAACGCCGAGTAGAAGCCGACGCCGAACTGGCCGATCAGCGAGACGTCCTTGCGCTCATCACCGCTGAGTTGCGACAGAAAGCCCTGCGTGCCCGAGCGGGCGATGGTCCCCAGATTGTCGATCAGGTCGTCATGGTTCATGCCGATGCCGTTGTCGGCGACCGTGAGCGTGTGCGCGTCCTTGTCCGGCGTGATCCGGATCTTCAGCTCGGCATCGCCCTCGGTCAGCGACGGCTCGGTGATCGCCGCGTAGCGCAGGCGGTCGCAGGCATCCGAGGCGTTCGATACGAGTTCGCGGAGAAAGATCTCCTTATGCGAATAGAGCGAGTGGGCAACGATATCGAGAAGCCGGGTGACTTCGGTCTGAAAGGTAAAGGTCTCGTGCGCCATGGATCGCGGTCATCCTCTGTTTCCAACCGGAAAAGCGCCGCGAGATATGGACGATCGCCGGCCCGCCCGCAAGACCGGCCGGGAGGCCGGCCCGCCCGCAAGACCGGCCGG
>CAZBWP010000190.1:2091-5152 GCA_964495295.1 uncultured Rhodospirillaceae bacterium
GCCGGCCCGCCCGCAAGACCGGCCGGGAGGCCGGCCCGCCCGCAAGACCGGCCGGCCGGTCGATCGCGCCGCGACTTGACCCGGACGGTGCGTCCCCGCAAGCTTCCGGCGTGGGAGGGATGGACGATGGAACCAGAAACGGACCCGTTCGCGGACGCTCGCCAACGGCTGCTCGACGAGATCGCGGCCGAGGCCGAAGGGACGGTGGCGTACACGGGGCGCCGTCTCTATTCGGAGCGGGTGATGGCGGCGATGGCACGGGTGCCGCGGCATGCGTTCGTGCCGGCGGCCGACCAGCGCGCGGCCTACGACAACCGGCCGCTGCCCATCGGCCATGGCCAGACCATCTCGCAGCCCTACATCGTCGCCCTGATGACCGAACTGCTCGATCTCGCGCCGGGTGACCGCGTGCTGGAGATCGGCACCGGCTGCGGCTACCAGGCCGCGGTGCTCGCCGAGGTGGCCGGCCAGGTCTGGTCGGTGGAGACGATCCCGGCCCTGGCCGACGCGGCGCGGCGCCGGCTCGCCGACCTCGGCTATGGGTCCATCGCGGTGAAGACCGGCGACGGCTTCCTCGGTTGGCCCGAGCACGCGCCCTATGACGGCATCATCGTCACCGCGGCGCCGGTGGCGATTCCGCCGGCCCTGGTCGAACAGCTCGCCGTCGGCGGCCGGCTGGTGATTCCCGTCGGCCCGGAGGGCGGCCCGCAGGTCCTCAGCCGTTGCGTTCGCCGGGCGGATGGCGGACTCGATCGGGAGGGCACCCTGCCGGTGGCCTTCGTCCCCATGCTTCCGGCCGGCCGCCGGCGCGCCTGACCCTGGCCTGACCCTGGCCCGAACCGGGCCCGAACCAGGAATGGGCCTGACCCGATGCCGATCGCGGCGATGCTGGGGCGATCCAGGGTTGCGCGCGGCGCGCGGAGACCCGATTGTCCCAGGTGCCATGACATCCGATACGCCCCGGCCCCGTGTCACGGCCGTGCTCGGCCCGACCAACACCGGCAAGACCTATCTGGCGATGGAGCGCATGCTCGCCCATCCATCGGGCATGATCGGCTTTCCGCTGCGCCTGCTCGCTCGCGAGAATTACGACCGGGCGGTGCGGCTCAAGGGGCCGCGGCAGGTCGCCTTGATTACCGGCGAGGAAAAGATCGTGCCGCCCGACGCGCGCTATTTCCTGTGCACGGTCGAGTCCATGCCCATCGACCGGCGCGTCGCCTTTCTCGCCGTCGATGAAATCCAGATGTGCGCGGATCCGGACCGCGGCCACCTGTTCACCGACCGCCTGCTGCACGCCCGCGGCGACGTCGAGACCATGCTGATGGGCGCCGAGACGGTCCGCCCGCTGATCCGCCGGCTGGTGCCCGAGGCCGACATCCAGACGCGCATCCGCATGTCGACGCTCAGCCACGCCGGCGCGCGCAAGCTGCAACGGCTGCCGCCGCGCAGCGCCGTCGTCGCCTTCTCCACCGCCGACGTCTACGTCCTGGCCGAGATCGTCCGCCGTCAACGGGGCGGCGCCGGCGTGGTGCTTGGCGCGCTCAGCCCGCGCACCCGCAACGCCCAAGTCGCCATGTATCAGGCCGGCGAGGTCGACTATCTGGTCGCCACGGATGCCATCGGCATGGGCCTGAACATGGACATCAACCACGTCGCCTTCGCGGCGACGCGCAAATTCGACGGCCGCGCCGTGCGCCATCTCACCCCGGCCGAGCTGGCGCAGATCGCCGGGCGGGCCGGCCGGCACATCAACGACGGCACCTTCGGCACCACGGCGGAGATCGGTCCCATCGATTCGGCGGTGGCGGCGCGCATCGAAGCCCACGAATTCGACGCGCTCGAGGTGCTGTTCTGGCGCAACAGCGACCTCGAGTTCGACAGCGTCGCGCGGTTGCAGGCGAGCCTCGCCCAATCCCCCCGCCGGGCCGGGCTGGTCCGCGCCCGCGAGGCCGACGACGAACTGGTCCTCACCGTGCTGGCGCGCGAGGCCGAGATCGCCGGCTTCGCGCGCGGGCGAAACGCCGTCCGGCTGCTCTGGGAGGTCTGCCAGATCCCGGACTTCCAGAAGGTGATGAGCGACGCCCACGCGCAACTCCTGGCGCAGATCTATCGCTACCTGATCGGCGGTGCCGGCGGCCGCGACCGCCGCCTGCCGACCGACTGGATCGCGCGGCACGTCGACGGCATCGACCGCGTCGACGGCGGCATCGAGACGTTGATGCAGCGCATCGCCCACATCCGCACGTGGACCTATGTGTCGCACCGCGCCGACTGGGTCGGCGATGCCGCCCACTGGCAGGAACGGACGCGCGGCATCGAGGACAAGCTGTCCGACGTGCTGCACGAACGGCTGATCCAGCGGTTCGTCGATCGGCGCACCTCCGTGCTGGTCGGCCGCATGCAGAGCCAGGGCGAGTTGTTGGGCGCGGTGACGGCGACAGGCGAGGTGCTGGTGGAGGGCGAGCACGTCGGCGCGCTGCGCGGCTTTCGCTTCCTCCCCGACAGCGCGCTCGGCGACGATCGCCCGGGCGAAAGCCGCACCGCCCTGCGGGTGGTCAACGCCGCCGTCGCGCGGGCCCTGCGCGGCGAAATCGCGCGGCGTGTCGACCGGCTGATCGCCGATGCCGACGACGCCTTCAGCCTCGACGGCGACGGCCGGATCGCCTGGCGCGGCGCGCCGGTGGCGCGGCTGACGCGGGGCGAAGACATGCTGCGGCCACAGGTCGAGACCGATGCGAGCGAGCTGCTGGAGGCGGAGCCGCGGGAGCGCCTGCGCCGCCGCTTGGCCGGTTGGCTGGCCGACTTCCTGGAACGGCGCCTGGGTCCGCTGTTCGTCGCCCGCCAGGCGGCGGTCTCGGCGCCGGCGCGCGGCCTGCTCTTCCAGATCGCGGAAGCGCTGGGCTCGGTGCCGCGGCAGCGGGTCGCGCCGCAACTCGCCGCCCTCGATGACCGCGATCGCCGGACACTGACCAGCCTCGGCGTCAGGCTTGGCCGCGAGAGCGTCTATGTCGCGGCGCTGCTGAAGCCGGATGCCATCGCCGTGCGCCGCATCCTGTGGGGC
>CAZBWP010000191.1:0-5131 GCA_964495295.1 uncultured Rhodospirillaceae bacterium
CGGTAGGGCGAGCAGGAGACGTAGTTGAGCCCGGCCGCGTGGCAGAAGTGCACGGACGCGGGGTCGCCGCCGTGCTCGCCGCAGATGCCGAGCTTGATGTCCGGGCGGGTCTTGCGGCCGCGTTCGACGGCCATCTTGATCAACTCGCCGACCCCCTCCACGTCGATGCTGACGAAGGGATCGACCTCGAGCACACCCAGATCCTGGTACTGCACGAGGAAGTTGCCGGCGTCGTCCCGCGACAGGCCGAAGGTGGTCTGCGTCAGGTCGTTGGTGCCGAAGCTGAAGAACTCCGCCCCCTCGGCGATCTTGTCGGCGGTGATCGCCGCCCGCGGCAGTTCGATCATGGTGCCGACCATGTAGGCGATCTTCGCCCCGGTGCGGCCCATCACCGCGGCCGCGGCGTCGTCCACCACCTTCTTCAGCCGGTCGAACTCGGCCTTGGTGGCGATCAGCGGCAGCATCACCTCGGGCAGCACCGGCTGGCCCTTCATGGCCACGTCGGCGGCCGCCTCGAAGATCGCCCGCGCCTGCATCTCGTAGATCTCAGGGTAGGTGATGCCCAGGCGGCAGCCGCGATGGCCGAGCATGGGGTTGGATTCATGCAGCTGCGCCGCACGCGCCTTCAGCTTGGCCACGTCGACCCCGGCCGCCTTGGCCACCTCGGCCATCTCGGCGTCGGTGTGGGGGATGAACTCGTGCAGCGGCGGGTCGAGCAGGCGGATGGTCAGCGGCAGGCCGGCCATGATGGTGAACAGCTCGACGAAGTCCTTCCGCTGATAGGGCAGCAGCTTGTCGAGGGCCAGCCGGCGCGTCTCCACCGTTTCCGCCAGGATCATCTCGCGGACGTGGATGATGCGCTGCGGATCGAAGAACATGTGCTCGGTCCGGCAGAGGCCGATGCCCTCGCAGCCGAACTCCCGCGCCGTCGAGGCATCCAGCGGCGTCTCCGCGTTGGCGCGGACCTTGAGGGTGCGGAACTCGTCCGCCCAGGCCATCAGCTTGCCGAAGGTGCCGGTGAGCTCCGGCTGGATCTTCGGCACCTCGCCGTTCAGCACCGCCCCGGTCGAGCCGTCGAGGGTGATCCAGTCACCTTCCTTGAGCACGACGCCGCCGGCGGTGAGCGTTCTCGCCGAATAGTCGACGCGCAGGTCGCCGGCACCGGCGACGCACGGCGTCCCCATGCCGCGGGCGACCACCGCCGCGTGGCTGGTCATGCCGCCGCGGGTGGTGAGGATGCCCTGGGCGACGTGCATGCCGCCGATGTCCTCCGGCGACGTCTCGATGCGGGTGAGGATGACCTTCTTGCCGTCCTTCGCCCACTGCTCGGCGTCCTCGGCGGTGAACACGATCTGGCCCGAGGCCGCGCCCGGCGACGCCGGCAGGCCCTTGCCGAGCACGTGCTTTTCCGCCTTGGGATCGATCATCGGGTGGAGCAGCTGATCGAGCTGCGCCGGGTCGACGCGCTTCACCGCCTCGGCCTTGTCGATCAGGCCCTCGTCGCACATCTCCACGGCCATGCGCAGCGCCGCTTGCGAGGTGCGCTTGCCGGTGCGGGTCTGGAGCATCCAGAGTTTGTTCTGCTGGATGGTGAACTCCATGTCCTGCATGTCGGTGTAGTGCTTCTCCAGCCGGTCGCGCACCGCCACCAACTCGTGGTAGAGGGGCGGCAGGACTTCCTCCATCGCCGGCAGATCCGAGCTGATCGCCGCCTTCTCGGCGAGGCTGATCGGCTGCGGCGTGCGGATGCCGGCGACGACGTCCTCGCCCTGGGCGTTGACCAGATACTCGCCATAGAACAGGTTCTCGCCCGTGGACGGGTTGCGGGTGAAGCAGACGCCGGTGGCGCAGTCTTCGCCCATGTTGCCGAACACCATGGCCTGGATGTTGACGGCGGTGCCCCAGGCGGCGGGAATGCCGTGCAGTCGGCGGTAGGTGATGGCGCGCTTGTTCATCCAGCTGCCGAACACGGCGCCGACGGCACCCCACAATTGCTCCTGGGGGTCTTGCGGAAAGTCGCGGCCCAGGTGCTTGCGCACCTCGTTCTTGTATTCACCGACGAGCACCTTCCAGTCGTCGGCCGTCATGTCCGTGTCGAAGACGTAGCCCTGTTTTTCCTTGTGTTCGTCGAGGAGCGTCTCGAAGTTGTGCGAAGACACGTTGAGCACGACGTTGCAGTACATTTGGATGAAGCGGCGGTAGCTGTCGTAGGCGAAGCGGGCGTCGCCGGTCTGCGCCGCGAGGTTCTCGACCACCTTGTCGTTCAGGCCGAGATTGAGCACCGTGTCCATCATGCCCGGCATCGAGGCGCGGGCGCCCGAGCGCACCGAGACCAGCAACAGCGGCCCCTCGGTGGCACCGAACTTGCCGCCCATGACCTTCTCGACCCCGGCGAGCGCCATTTTGACCTGGTCCTTCAGGTCTTCCGGATAGGTCTGCCCGTGGTCGTAGTAATAGGTGCACACGTCGGTGGTGATGGTGAAGCCGGCCGGCACCGGAATGCCCAAGCCCGCCATTTCCGCCAGGTTGGCTCCCTTGCCGCCGAGCAGGTTTTTCATCTTCGTATTGCCTTCGGCGCTACCCCCACCGAACGTATAGACCCACTTGGTCATGGTTGGTTCCTCTACCCTTCGATTTGTGAGAAGTCTGCCACCCCCGTGAGGGCCGACCGGATTTGTGACAGCAACCTGAGCCGGTTGGCCCGAAGCTTTGCGTCCGCGCAGTTGACCGTGACATGGTCGAAGACGGCATCGACGGGCGGCCTGAGACCGGCGAGCACCGCCATGGCGTTGCCAAACGCTTCGCCGCGCAGGTGTTCGGCAATCTGGTCGCGGGCCGCCGACAGCGCGTGGAAAAGCCGCACTTCCTCCGCCTGGGACAGGAGCCCTTCCGCCGCTTCTCCCGCGTAGCTGACGCCGTCCTTGCTCTCTTCGATCCGGACGATGTTGCTGGCTCGCTTGAACGCGGTGAGCAGGTTAGCACCGTCGTCGGTGCCGAGGAAGTCCCGAAGCGCGTCGACCCGGGCCAGCAGCCGGACCAGATCATCCTCGGTGCCGCCGGCGAACACCGCCGCGATCAAGTCATGCCGCACGCCTTCGCCCTTCAGGTGCACCTTCAGGCGGTCGGCCATGAAGGCGAGCAACTCGTCGGCCAGCGCCCCGGCATCGCCGCCGGCAAACGCCTCGATCCGCAGGGCGTACGGCGCCGCGGCTTGGATCAGCAGCGGCCTGAGCGGCAGGCGCAGACGGTTCTCGACGACGAGCCGGATGATGCCCAGCGCGGCGCGGCGCAACGCGAACGGATCGCGCGAGCCGGTCGGCTTCTCGCCGATGCCGAAAAACCCGGCGAGCGTGTCCAGCTTGTCGGCGAGTGCCACGGCAACGGCGACCGGAGCGGTCGGACAGCGGTCGCCCGGCCCCTGCGGCGCGTAGTGCTCGCCGATGGCGTCGGCCACCGCCGCCGGTTCGCCATCGAGGCGCGCGTAGTAGCGGCCCATGACGCCCTGCAGTTCCGGAAACTCGCCGACCATATCGGTGGTCAGGTCGGCCTTGCAAAGCAGCCCGGCGCGCTCCGCCAAGTCGGGATCGGCACCGCACATGGGCGCCAACGCGCGGGCGAGCCCGGCGATCCGCCGCGAGCGCTCGAGATCGCTGCCGAGCCTGGCGTGGAAGATGCGCTGACCGAGCGCGTCGACGCGGCCGATCAGCGGCCGGGCGCGGTCATGGTCCCAGAAGAACTTGGCGTCGGCGAGGCGGGCGCGCAGCACGCGCTCGTTGCCGGCGACGATCGCCGCCCCACCGTCGGCGCCCTCGATGTTGGCGACGAGCGCGAAGCGCGGGGCCAGCGCACCGTCGGCCGTCTCCAGCGAAAAGTACTTCTGGTGCGTGCGCATCGCCGTCGTCAGCACCTCGGGCGGCACGTCCATGAACGCGGGATCGATGCGCCCGAGCCGCACCACCGGCCACTCCACCAGCCCGGCGACCTCCTCGAGCAGACCCGGATCGGCGCGGACGTGCAGCCCCTCGGCTTGCGCCAGTGCCGCGGTCTGTTCGACGATGCGCCGCTTGCGCTCCGCGCGGTCGAGGACGACCTTGGCCGCTTCCAGGTCGCGACAGTAACCGGCGAAGTCCAGGACCTTGAACGACGCGGGTGCCAGGAAGCGGTGGCCTTGCGTCTCGGAGCCCGTCGTCACCGGGCCGACCGCAAAGGGCACGACCCTGCCGTCGAACACACAGGCCACGCCGTGCAGCGGCCGCACCCAGCGGAAGGCATGGGACCCCCAGCGCATCGACTTGGGCCAGGGCAGGCGATTGATCGCGCCCGGCAGCAGATCCGCCAGCACCGCGTCGGTCTCCCGCCCGCGCTGCTCGACGACGGCGAAGAAGAAGGTGCCTTTCGGTGTCTCACGCGGCGCGATCTGCGCGCGGCTCAGTCCGTTGGCGCGGAGAAAGCCTTCGATCGCCTTCTCCGGGGCATCGGCGCGGGGACCGCGCCGCTCCTCGCGCACGTCGGCCTGGCGTTCCGGCAGCCCGGTGATGGCAACCACCAGGCGGCGCGGCGTCACGTGCGCCTGGGCCGACTCGAAGGGGAGTTGCGCCTGGCCCAGCGCCTCGACGATCAGCCGCTTCAGATCCTCGGCGGCCTGCGCCTGCATGCGCGCCGGGATCTCCTCGCTCAGGAGTTCGAGCAGCAGGTCAGGCACGGCTCAGCCCCCGTGTCCGCGGCTCTTCAGCCACGCCTCGCAGCAGGCCCGCGCCAGCGCCCGCACCCGGCCGATGTAGGCGGCGCGCTCGGTGACGCCGATGACGCCGCGGGCATCGAGCAGGTTGAAACGGTGGCTCGCCTTGATGCACTGCTCGTAGGCCGGCAGCGCCAGCCCGGCCTCGAGGCAGCGGGCGCACTCGGCCTCGGCGTCGGCGAAGTGGCGGAACAGCGCCTCGGTATCGGCGACCTCGAAGTTGTAGGTCGAGCCTTCCCGCTCGTTCTGCAGGAACACCTCGCCATAGCTCGTGCCGGCGCCATTCCAGTCCAGGTCGTAGACGTTCTCGACGCCCTGGATGTACATGGCCAAGCGCTCGAGCCCGTAGGTCAGCTCCACCGACACCGGATCGCACTCGATGCCGCCGACCTG
>CAZBWP010000192.1:0-5088 GCA_964495295.1 uncultured Rhodospirillaceae bacterium
GAAGCAAACCTGATCACATCGACCGCCTCGTCGCGGCCCGCTTGGGGGCACGACGGCGCCATTTGGACCTTGATCCGCGTCTTGTGGACGCGGCGATCGGCGAGGCGCCGGGCACGGTCGAAAGCTTCGAAGCGGCAACCCGACGGATTGGCGCCGCGCAGTTGTTCCGTTTGGCGACCGTCCTCGGGACCAATGTATCCTATTTTTATGATGAATCGGAAGCGATGGAGCCGCCGGCGGCCGCAACGCCGCCGGCTCGACCGTCGATGGCAAACGGCGGCTCTCGACAGGCGAGCGAAGCCCAACGATTTGCCAGGGCCTTCGCCGCGTTGCCCGATGACGAGCTCCGGCGGTCGGTCCGGGCCCTCGTTGAAACGCTGGCCGAGAGCGCTGCCGGCGACGCGCCAGGCACGGACCTCCGCATCATGCCCTGGCCGTCGGACGACGCCGATCCGGAGAACGATCCGGACGACGCCGATCCGGACGAGGATCCGGAGAACGATCCGGAGGATGATCCGGAAGATCCCCGCGACACTTGACCCAGGGCCGCCGTCGCCGGCAGGGTTGGGGCATGATCCTCGATGCTCTCGATCGGGCGTTCGCCGGCTGCGGTCTCGTGACCCGCGGCGGCTTTCACCCCGGGCCCGCCGAGCGGTTGCCGACGGGGCAGCCCACGGGCACGCTGGTGCTGATCGGCAATGTCGGCGGCGCCATGTGGACCGCCTTCTCGGCCGCCTGCGATCCCGCCAGCCGGGCCGCGCTGGCGCATCCGCTGGATGCGTGGACCCGCTCCGTCGTCGACCCCGTCGCTCTCGCCTTCGGCGCCGTGCCGCTCTATCCGTTCGAGGGCCCGCCGTTCCAGCCGTTCCAGCGGTGGGCGCGCCGCGCCCTGCCGGTGCACGAAAGCCCGATCGGCCCGCTGATCGACGCCGAGGCCGGTCTGTGGCACGCGCTCCGGGCGGCCCTTGTTTTTCGCGAGCCCCTGCCGTTGCCACGGCCCGCGGCGCGGCCGAACCCCTGCGATGCCTGCGCCGATCGCCCCTGTCTCGCCGGCTGTCCGGTGGATGCCATCGGCCGCGACCGCTACGACGTTCCCGCCTGCGTCGGCCACGTGAACTCGCCCGCCGGCGGCGACTGCCGGCACGACGGCTGCCAGGCCCGGCTCGCCTGTCCGGTCGGCGCCCGTTTCCGCTATCCGCCGGAACAGCGCCGCTTCCACATGGCCAAATTCCTGGACGCGCACGGCGGCGCCCGGCGGGTCCCCTGACCGGCCACCCGGCCAACCGTCAAGACCGCCGACCGCCCCGCCGGCCTCGTTTGCCGGCCTTACATGCCGGCGAGAGAATCGATCGTCTGCAGCAGGCCGGGGCCGATCAGCACGATGAACAGCGCCGGCATGATGAACAGCACCAGCGGCACGGTCATCACCACCGGCGTCTTGGCGGCTTTCGATTCCGCCTTCAGCATGCGTTCGGCGCGCAGTTCGCTGGAGAGCACGCGCAGCGACTGGGACAACGGCGTGCCGTATTCCTCGGCCTGCAGCAGCGTCTGGACCAGGGCCCGGACCGACGGGATCTGGCACCGCTTCGCCAGGTTGTCCAGGGCTTTGCGGCGTTCCGGCAGTAGCCGGCGCTCGAGCGCCGTCACGGCGAACTCGTCGGCGATGGCGGCATCCGACCCTTCCAGTTCGCTGGCCACCCGCTGCAGCGCGAAGTCGAGGGAGAGCCCGGCCTCGGCGCAGATCACGAGAAGGTCGAGGCCGTTGGGCAGCGCCCGCTGAATGAGCTGCTCGCGCTTGCCGATCGCCCGGCCGACGTAGTAGCCCGGCAACACGAAGCCGATCAGCACGCCGATGACCGGGGCGAGCCGCTGCATCTGGTCGCTGAGGGGGATGACGTTCAGCACGTTGACCAGGAGCAGCGCCACGCCGCCGCAGAGAAACGGCATGGCGATCCGGGCGCAGACGAAGAGAACGACGGCATCCTTGCTGCGCCAGCCGGCGCGGCTCAGCCGCGTCGCCGCCTCCCCGCCGGCATGCTCGCGCAGGCCCTCGAAGCGGCGGGCCAGCCGCTTGATCAGCACCGACAGCGTTGGCGCGTCGGCGGTGGCGGTGGCGGCGTTGTTCCGGTCGGCGCGCTTCGCCGCGGCGGGATCGAGGATGCGCTGCGCCCGCCGCGCCAGCGGCCTGGGCGACGCCAGCACCATGGACGCCGCGACGATGATGCCGCCGACGGTCATCGCCGCCATGACCACCAGCACCAGATCCTGAGACACCATGTCCATGTCCCGACCGCTCCCTCAGAAATCGAAATTCGCAAGCTTGTACATGATGCCCATGCCGACAAACATCGAGACAAGCCCCGCGGCGAGCATGATATTGCCCCGCGAATCCTCAAAAAAGACGTCAGTATAGCCGGGATTCATCAGGTTGATGACGATGAAAAGCAGGAATGGCAGGGAGCCGACGACCGCGGCACTGGCTTTCGCTTCACCCGTCAGGGCCTTCACCTTGAGCCGGAGCTGCCGCCGCTTGCGGATGATGTCGGCGAGGTTGGCCAGCGTCTCCGACAGGTTGCCGCCGGTTTCCTGCTGGATCGACAGCGCCACCACGAGAAAATTGAACTCAGGCACGTTCAGGCGCTGCGATGCCTCGTTGAGCGCCTGCCCCAGCGGTCGTCCGAGCCGATAGACGTCGATGATCCGGCGGAACTCGGTGCCGATCGGATCCTCCATTTCGCGGGACACGGTGGCGATCGCCTCGGTGACCGGCAGGCCCGACCGCACGCCTCGAACGATGACGTCGATGGCCTCGGGCATCATGTTGACGAAGCGGGTCAACCGGCGGCGCGCCAGGAAGCCGAGCACCATGTAGGGCAGCGCGAAGCCGACGGCCAAGCCGGCCGGGCCAGCGATCAGCGGCGGCTGGTGGACCAGCACCGAAAGCGCCATGAAGACGACCGCGGCCAGCGCCAGGCAAACGCCGATCAGCGCCCACGGCGACATGGCATGGCCGGTGCGCGCGATCTTGACGCGCAGGAACGCGGGGTCGGGCAGCAGCGCCGACAGCCTGCCGTCGAGGCTCTGCTTGCGTTTCGCCTCGTTGCGGCGGCGCTGCGCCCGCCGGTCGGACTCATCGTCGATCTTGCGCGGCGTCTTGTGCATGTCCTCGATCAGGCGATGGGCGCGCTTGTCGAGCGCCTGACCGCGCCGCCCCAGGCTCATCAGCAGCATGATCGCGCTGCCGACGAACAGCCCGACGCCGATGACGATCGGCAGCAGTGCCAGGTCCGGGCTCATGCCGCGATGCCGCGGGGATCGTTGACGGAGATGGCGGAGAGCAGCTCGGCATCGAGGCCGAAGTACTCGGCACGCTGCAAAAAGTGTGGCCTGAGACCGCTCGAGCGGAACTCGCCGCGCAGACGGCCCGTCTCGTCCTCACCCGTGAAGTGGAACATGAACAAGTCCTGGAGCGTGATGATCTCGCCCTCCATGCCGACGATCTCGGTGATCTGGGTGACCCGGCGGACGCCGTCACGCATGCGCGAGATCTGGATGATCATGTTGACCGCCCCGGCGATCTGCGAGCGGACCGCCTCGTTGGGCAGCTTGACGCCGGTCATCGCCACCATGTTCTCGAGCCGCGTCAACGCTTCGCGCGGCCGGTTCGCGTGGATCGTGCACATGGACCCGTCGTGGCCGGTGTTCATCGCCTGCAGCATGTCCAGCGCCTCGCCGGCGCGGATCTCGCCGAGGATGATGCGGTCGGGGCGCATGCGCAGCGCATTGCGCACGAGATCGCGCTGCGTGATCTCGCCGCTGCCCTCGAGGCTCGGCGGCCGGGTCTCCAGGCGGACCACGTGCGGCTGCTGCAGTTGCAACTCCGCCGCGTCCTCGATGGTGAGCACCCGCTCGCCCGGATCGATCATGCGCGACAGGGCGTTGAGCAGCGTCGTCTTGCCCGAACCGGTGCCGCCGGAGATCAGCGTGTTCAGCCGGCAGCGGGAGGCGATCTTCAGGACCGTCGCCATCTCGTGCGAGATGTTGCCCTGATCCGCCATCTTCTCGAGGGTGATCTTCTGCTTGGCGAATTTGCGAATGGAAATGGACGCGCCATCCAGGGCGATGGGCGGAATGATCACGTTGACGCGGGAGCCGTCGGCGAGCCGGGCGTCGGCCAGCGGCGTCGCTTCGTCGCAGCGCCGACCCACCGCCGTGACGATCCGCGCCGCGATGTTCATGACGTGCGCGTTGTCGCGGAACGTCACGTCGCTGAGCACCAGCTTGCCGTGCCGCTCGACGTAGACCTGGTTCGGACCGTTGACCATGATGTCGGTGACCGACTCGTCGGCGAGCAGCGTCTCCAGCGGCCCGAGTCCGAGAATGTCGTCGAGCAGCATGGAGATCAGCGCGTCCTGCTCCGAGCGGTTCAGCTGGATCTTGTTCTCGGACAGGATCACCGGGACGATGTCCGACAGCTCGTCGCGCAACTCGGCGCGATCCAGGTTGGAGAGCTGGTCGACCTCGAGGCGATCGAGCACCGCCGTCTCGATCTTCTGCTTCACCGAATTGGCGATCTCGCGGCTGGCATTGGCGGCCGCGAGCGCCTGGGCGTTGGCGGCGGCTGCGGAGTCCGGACGGACGGACCGCGCGACCGCCGCGGGCCTGGGCTCGCCCGCGTCCCGCTTGCCCGCCGGTCCCGCGGCCGCGCCGGGCAGGGGCGCGGCACCGCTCGGAGCCGCGGTCACGGCCTCGGCGGCACACCCCGGGCCGGGCTGGCGTCGGCCGAACATCAGCGACGGGCCCGCACGATCCGCCGCCACAACGGCGCCTCGACGCGGCCTGCCGGCTCTCCGGCGATCGCCGTCGCGAACGTGCGCAACGCCCGGGCGGCGCGGCTTTTCGGCGCCACGCGGACCAGCGGCTTCGCCTCCATCACCGCGGTCGCCGCCGACTTCGCTTCCAGCGGGATCGTGCAGGCCAGCTTCAGGCTGGCGCTGGTTTCGAAATCCTGGCCGCTCAGCTCGGCACCCGGCGCCGCGCCGACCCGGTTGAGCGCGACGTGGATCGCCACGTCCGGCGCCAGCTTGT
>CAZBWP010000193.1:0-5086 GCA_964495295.1 uncultured Rhodospirillaceae bacterium
TTCAAGGCGCCGATCGGCAAGCCGCAGATGGTGCTGACCAAGCGTTCCGGCGGCAGCGCCAGATCGGGGCTCTTCGATAGCCGCACGATGCGGCTCACCGCGTCGGTGGCGGCGGTCGTCGCCCGCCGCCCACAGCTTCGCCAGGAACGGCCACAGTCATGCCCGCGTCACCGATTTCTTGTGCCCGCTGATGCGCGTGTCGTCGCGCGCCAGCGTGAACGGATCGACCGACGGATCCAGGGGCAGGGCGTTGGCCCTGACGGAGAACAGCGATGGCCGGGGAAGGACGCCGACGATGTCGGTGGCGCGGGTGACCATCGCGAACAGCGGCGAAGCGAAGGCCGGCCGGTTGCTGCGCAGGTCCGCGAACATGCCTCGCCAGTCGGCCGGCAACTCTTTGATCAGCAGCGCGACCCGTGCGCCGATGTCGGTCTCCGCACGCGCGTCGTCCTCGGAAACAAAGGTCATCTTCAGCCCCCGCCAGAAGACCTCGACCGGGAGAGCTCTAAGCCATGCGACGCCCGGCGCAAACATAAATAGCGCCGAGGATCGAACCTCCAGTCGCATCGGCAGCGCCGCACGGTGTTCGGACACGGGATCAGAATCCGGAAACCACCGAACCGGGTCACGTCCCGGAACGCGCTCAGATGCGCTGCTTTTTGCTGTGTGCGGCTGACTCGGTGCTGACTGGCGCGCTGGAGCGTGCTTACGGCCGCCGCATGCGGCTGGCTCGAGCCAGCTATCTATTTGTTTTCATTAATAAAATGGTTGCGGGGCTTGCACCCTCCGCGAGTTGCAATGCCCGATCTGATCGGGTGCGGGAAGCGCGAGCAGCATTTGAACTTGCAACCTCAGGACTGTGAGACCCAGAGAGATTCTACGTAGATACGCGAAACCGAGAGAACAGGGGAGTAAGTGATGTTGCGCCCCTTTTCGAGCCCCGGCCTCACGCTGCGCGCGGGCTGATCTCCTGCAGTTCGGCCTCGATCTGTCGGCGTCGCTCCATCAGGTCGTAATCGTTCTGCAGGCCGAGGAAGACGCCCTCGGACATGCCGAAGTAGCGGGCGAGGCGCAGATCGGTGTCCGCCGTGACCGACCGCTTGCCGAGGACGAGCTCGTTGATCCGCCGTGGCGGCACGCGGATGGCGCGGGCCAGCGCGTTCTGGCTGAGGCCCATTGGTTTCAGGAAGTCTTCGAGCAGGATCTCGCCGGGATGCGGGTTCGGCAGCCGCTCATCGTCAGTCATGGTAGTCGACGATCTCGACATCGCTCGGGCCTCCTTCCGTCCAGACGAAACAGATCCGCCGCTGATCGTTGATGCGCACGCTGTGCTGGCCGGCCCGATTCCCCTTCAGCGCCTCCAACCGGTTGCCGGGCGGCACCCCGAGATCGCCCAGCACTCTCGCCTGATTCAACAGTCGCAGCTTGCGCAGGGCGACCGCCTGAACGTCGAACGGCAGCCTGCGGCTCCGCCGACCGCTCCAGATCTTCTCCGTTTCGCGATCGGCGAAGCTTCTGATCATCGCAAGCTACTATAACGCGGCGCGTTATGCCGCGCAATACGACCTAAATTGCCGAGGCCAATCAGTTACCGGCACGGCAACACGGGAAGAAGCCTGCGATCCTCCGGTCAGCTGCAGACCCGATCCCGAATCGAGCCGGCTCAGCAGCCGTCAGTGGGCGGCGAGCGGCGCATCGGGGACCGGAGGGGACGTTCGCGCAGCTCCTGCACAAACTCCTCTGAAACAACGGGAGCGTCGCAGGCGGTTTCCGCTTCGACGGCAAGGCTTGCGTTTGCACCGCCTCGTCGTCACCATCCCTGGGGTGCAGGAGGCTGAGCATTCCGTTTTAGAATGCGTCGGGACACCGTCGAGGGCAGGGGCATGCGGCTGCATACCTTCGAAGACATCCAGCGGACCGTGGCGGCGGCGGCGCTCGACAAGGCGACGGCCTATCAGCGCCGGCGACGGGCCTTTGTGACCGACATGGCCGACGACGGCACCCGCATCGAAGGCCGAGTGCAAGGGACGCAGCGGCGGCCATATAGGGTCACCATCGAGGTGCGCCCGGGGCCGGACGGCAAGGTCCGCATCGACGGATCCTGTTCGTGCCCTGTCGGCTTCAACTGCAAGCACGTGGCGGCGCTGCTGATCGAAAGCATGGCCACGCCCGAGGGTCGCAGGCTGGCGCCGTCGGCCGGCGGGCCCGTCCTTTCGCCGCAGACGGAAAGCTGGCTCGCCGAGCTCGACCGGGCGATGGCCCTCAGCGACGACGCGTATCCCCCATCGATCCGCCAGCGGCTCGTCTTTGTGCTGTCGATCACCGATGATGCCTTTGGTCCGCCGCAACCGGTCCTCGAGCTCAAGTCGGTGCGGCTGCTGAAGGACGACAGCTTCAGCCGCACGGTATCGACCTACGATCCCCAGTCGGCGTTTTCGAGCACGCCGGCCAAGTTCCTGCGCGGCTGTGACATCTCGATCCTGCGGCGCCTGCTGCACCTGCGCGGGCTTCACGGTTACGGGAGTGGTCGGGGCCACGCGCTGTCCGGCGAAACCGGTGCCGAGGTGCTCGAAGGGGTTCTGGCCACCGGCCGCTGTCGCTGGCAGTCGCTGGACGGGCCGGTGATGGCGCCGTCCGAACCGCGGCGCGGCACGCTCGCCTGGGCGATGCTGGACAACGGGGCCCAGAAGCCCATCATCTCGATGGAGGGCGGCGGCACCGCCGTCTGCCTGATCCCGCCCTGGTATGTGGACGGCGCGGCGGCCGCGTGCGGTCCGCTGCAGCTCGACGTTCCGCCGCGGGTGGCGGCGGCGCTCATGCAGGCCCCGATGGTCGAGCCGCAGCAGGTGGCGGCGCTTCGCGGCAAGCTCGCCGAACGGCTGCCGAAGCACGGCGCTGTGCTGCCGGCGGAGCCGTCGCCGCCGGAGGTCATCGCCGGCCCACCGACGCCGGTTCTGCGGCTGGCACGACGAACGCTGAGACCCGCCTTTAGCGGCTATGCCTGGGCGGCACCCCCGTCTCCCCAGGATATTCAAGTGGCACGCCTCGCCTTCGCCTACGGACCCATCGTGGTGCCGGCCGACGATCGCCGCGACCGGCCGCTGTTCGCCCGGGACGGCCGTCTGTTCACCATCGATCGCGACCGCACGGAGGAGGACCGGCACCGCGAGCGACTTGCCGCTGCCGACACCTGCCTGTCGCCGATCCAGGCGCGCCACCCCCACGGCCTGCCGCGAGACGTCCACGGAGACCTCGTCCTCGCCGACGATGATGCCCTGGCGTGGCCCCGGTTCCTGGTCGAAGAGGCACCGCGCCTGCGCGACGAAGGATGGCGGCTCGAGATCGAGCCCGATTTCGCGCCACCGCTCGCCACGGCCGACGGCGACGTCGAGGCCGTCCTGCACGAGGGCAGCGGCATCGACTGGTTCGAGTTCGATGTCGGCATCCCGGTCGACGGTCGGCGGATCAACCTGCTGCCGCAGATCATCGCTCTTCTCAGGACTGCGCCGGACGATGCCGACGATGACTTCTTCGAACTCGACGATGGCGATCGGGAGACGCTGTTCGTGACCCTCGACGACGGCCGGCTGCTGCCGCTCCCCTACGCGAAGGTCAAACCGATCCTCGTGGCACTGCACGAGCTGTTTCGCGCCGACCTGACGGTGAACGGCGAAACTCTCGCCTTCAACCGCAGCCGCGCCGCCGAACTGGCCAACCTGGAAGAGCTAATCGCCGGCGCCGGCATCGCCTGGTCGGGTGGCGAGGCCCTGCGGGTTCTCGGGCGACGGCTCCGCGAAGCCGGCTCCATCGCCGAACACGCCCCGCCCGCGGGCTTCGCGGCGACGCTCCGGCCCTATCAGGGCCAGGGCTATTCCTGGCTGCGCTTCCTCGGCGCGGCGGGGCTCGGCGGTGTGCTGGCCGACGACATGGGCCTCGGCAAGACGGTGCAGGCGCTGGCCCATCTGCTCGCCGAGAAGCAGGACGGCGACGCCGATCGGCCGAGCCTCGTCGTCGCCCCCACGTCGCTGATGGTCAACTGGCGGATGGAAGCGGAGCGCTTCGCCCCGGCCCTCAAGGTGCTCACCCTGCACGGACCGGACCGCAAGGCGCGGTTCGACGCCATGCCCGGGCACGATCTGGTGCTGACCACCTATGCGCTGCTTGCGCGGGATCGGGACGTCCTGCTCGCCCAGCCGTGGCACGCGGTGATCGTTGACGAGGCCCAGAACGTCAAGAACCCGGACACCAACGCCGCCCGCATCCTGCGCCGGCTCGAGGCCCGCCAACGGTTCTGCCTCACCGGAACGCCGGTCGAGAACCATCTGGGCGAGCTGTGGGCGCTGATGGACCTCCTCAATCCGGGCCTGCTGGGCGACCGCCGGCATTTCGCGCGAGCCTTCCGGGCGCCCATCGAGAAGAATGACGATGCGCCCCGGCGGCAGGCTCTCGCCCGCCGCGTGCGGCCGTTCCTGTTGCGGCGCACCAAGGCCGAGGTCGCGGCGGAGCTGCCGCCGAAGACCGAGATCATCGAGCACATCGAGATGGACCCCGCCCAGAGCGCGATCTATGAGGCGGTGCGCTTCGCCATGCACTGCAAGGTGCGCGAGGCCGTCGCGGCCAAGGGGCTGGAGCGCAGCCGCATCATCATCCTCGATGCGCTGTTGAAGCTCCGGCAGGTGTGCTGCGATCCCCGCCTGGTCAAGCTGCCGTCGGTGAAGAAGACCGGTGCGGCCTCCGCCAAGCTCGTGCGCCTCATGGAGATGCTGGGGGAACTGGTCGAGGAGGGGCGCCGGGTGCTGCTGTTCTCGCAGTTCACCAGCATGCTGGCCCTGATCGAGGAGCGGCTGGCGGCGGCCGGCATCGCCTTCGTCAAGATCACCGGGGATGTCGGCGACCGGGCGACCCCGGTCGCCCGCTTCCAGGCCGGCGAGGTGCCGGTGTTCCTGATCAGCCTGAAGGCCGGCGGCACCGGCCTCAATCTCACCGCCGCCGACACCGTCATCCTGTACGATCCGTGGTGGAACCCGGCGGTGGAGGCGCAGGCCATCGACCGCAGCGTAACCATCCGCCGAGGGCCCCGGCCACT